>JBOFJM010000309.1:0-3778 GCA_051656825.1 Kluyvera sp. | reverse complement strand
TAGGTGCCGCCCTTGCCGTCGCCGAAAGGCTTACGTGCCCGCTCGATGCTGTAGTACAGCTTGCGCGCCGCATAGTACTGCGGGTAGCGGCAGCAGATTTTCACTTCATGCTTGGCTTTATCCGGGAAGCAGATAAAGTTTTTGATCACATCCAGCAGGCGGACCGGGTGAAACAGCCCCTGAATCATTGAGTGCAGGGAAGGGATGCCGTCCTGCTCGCGGTTTTCATTGCCGGTGACTTTGCGCCACGAGTAGAAATACTCGTACGGCGCAAACAGGTTGCCCATGCGGTTATTGACGCCGTCGCTGATGATGCACAGCGCGTTATAGACAAATAGCTGTGGAATATCGCGGCGATAGCGGGTGCAGAGCTGCTTCCAGGCATCGCCAATATTGGCTTCCTGCTCGCGCACCGCACTTTTAAATTCAAACACCACTAACGGCAGGCCGTTGATATACAGGATGGCATCCGGGATGCGCGGCTGGTTTTCTTTGCCGGTGATGGTCAGTTGATTGACGATTTTTACCCGGTTCAGCGGCTGGGTAAGATGATAACTTGCCGCCGTTTCCGCGGCCTGTTGCAGCGGAACTTCCTCGGAATCGAACAGTTCACCCAGCGCGGCGGGCAGATGCCGGGTGTCGAGCAGTTCGATATAGAGATCTTTCTGCTGGCGATCGTCGCGTTTAAACAGGAAACCGTTGGCCAGCTAGGCGCAGAAGGTTTTGTTGCTTTCATAGAGATCGGAGGCGGGCAGGGTGGTGAACTGTTTGATCAGCCGCTGGATCTCTTCTTCGGTGATGCCGTCGGCCTGATAGCGCGCGGCGAGGTAATGGCGAAGATCGTCTTCGATAATGACCTGATCGAGGCTGGAACGCGGTACATTATCGCCGATCAGGTGCTGATAGCCCTGATCCTGTAGCAGTTCAATTATCGCCTGTTCTAACTTCGCTTCACTGAATGAGAGATGCATATCTCGCTCCGGCCCTGGCTGAATTTCTGGTAAGGGTTCCTTTAACAGAGAAAACCTTAACAGAAAGCCCCTGATTTTTCAGGGGCAAAATGCGTTATGCGGGTTCGGTTTGGTTGGCTAAGTTTGGTAGATCCTCCAGGGACAGCTCGCCGGAGATAAGTTTGGGGAGCAGGGTGTCGCGGAGGGCGGTTAACTGTTCATTTTCATTATTGTTAAGTTGTCCTTTCGTCCAATAATCTTCTAATAGCAATTCAAATTTTTCTAAGATATTTTTATTAGGTAAGATGATTTTATACTTAAGCAGATCTTTGGCTTCTGCTCTGGGCATTCTTGTTCCTGTAGAGCGTAAATTTGCATATGCTACAAACTCATCAGTAAAAGCATACATTGCCATGAAAGATTTATAAAATTTCTCTTTTGCACGGAAAACTAATATATCAGTTGAGCATATTCCTGAGAACGGAGTTATTGCTACTTTGTGAAAATAAGGTCGCAATTTACCGAATAGCAAATCGCCTTTATTGAAAGCCGATTTATTGCTGGATACATCGCTGCCATTCCCATAGCTAGTGATAAAAATATGCTTACGTTCTAAATGTTCTAATCCAATATAATGAATATCGTCACAAATATCATCTGATTTGATATTGTTTTTTATTAAAACTGCAATGTCTGAAAAATCTCTAATATGCCAGTTTTTCGGTACCCAACCCAACTCTGTTTCTTCAAATTCATCCGGGAACAGCGCACGAATATCCGCCGGAAGTGGTTTGAAATCTGCACTATTACGTACTTTTTGACGCAGTTCGGCGCGAGATTGCAGCGCTTCCGGGATTGGGTTTCCCGCATCCAGCGCGTTATCAATTACCGGGTCGAAATCCACAAACCAGGATTTGAACAGGGTTTGGGATATTTGTTCCAGGGTTTGGTTTTGAGCGTTACTTAATCTTTTTCGCTCATCAACTTTTTGTATTATATGTACAGCTTTCTCCTGCTCCTCTTTCGATTCGGGCATTAGAAATCTGAAATTACGCATCATTTTTAGCGATACGTTTTTGATTGTACTTCCGGTTGAGCATCTTTGAATATACTCTTGGAATAAGTAACCAGAAAGTATATAGAGTATAAAATATTTGCTAATGTTATCTTTTAGATTTATATAGCAAGCACTTTTACCTAAGATTATATTTTCATTATTATATAGCGCTGTATTTCCGATGGTACCATTTATGGAGACTAAGACAGTGTTGTCACCCAATTCTTTACGATGTTTCAAAAATTCATCATGATCAACTCGCTTAGTTGTGTCGGTTATTTTTATTGAGTTATCAGATAAATTACTTCCATTTATAAAATAGTAGTTACCCGAATCGTTATAAACAGGTGTTCCGTGAATTCCATCACCGATTTTTTCAGAAATCTCTCCCAGCGATACTTCTATCCACTTACTCCCCATAACCCAGCGCCTCCAGGTTCTGGCGAATCGCGTTATCCAGTTCTTCCGCCTGCTTCATCTGCGCAAACAACGTCTGCGACAACTCGCGCATTTTGGTTTCAAACGCCACGCCGTCGTCTTCCTGCTCGGCGGCGCCGACGTAGCGGCCTGGCGTCAGCACATAGTCGTTAGCCTTCATCTCTGCAATAGTCGCGACCTTGCAGAACCCGGCCTGGTCTTCGTACTGCGCCAGCCTGCTGTCGCCGCGCTTAACGCGCTCGGCCAGCTCTTCCGGCGTGCTGCGCCAGGCGTGGTAGGTACCGGCGATGGTGGCGATATCGTCCGCCGTCAGTTCTTTAGTGGTGCGGTCAATCATACTGCCGAGATTACGCGCATCGATAAACAGCGTTTCGCCCTGACGGTTGCGATAGCCTTTGGCCGGATCGGCCGCCTTCGATTTGGTCATAAACCACAGGCACACCGGGATCTGCGTGGTGAAGAACAGCTGGCCGGGCAGGGCAATCATGCAGTCGATCAGATCGTTTTCGATCATCTGCGCGCGGATCTCGCCTTCGCCGCTGGTGTTAGAACTCATCGAGCCGTTCGCCAGCACAAAACCGGCGGTGCCGTTGGCCGACAGCTTGGAGAGCATATGCAGAATCCAGCCGTAGTTGGCGTTACCGGTCGGCGGCGTGCGGTAGCCAGCAAAGCGCGGATCTTTGGTCAGCTCGGCGTCGTTGCGCCAGTCTTTCAGGTTAAACGGCGGGTTGGCCAGAATATAGTCGGCTTTCAGGTCCGGGTGCTGGTCGCTGAAGAAGGTGTCCGCCGGGCGCTCGCCGAGGTTGGCGGAAAGCCCGCGAATCGCAAGGTTCATCTTCGCCAGCTTGTAGGTGGTGGCCGTCAGCTCCTGACCGTACAGGGCGATATCGCGGCTTTTCCCCTGGTGGCTTTCAACAAACTTCACCGACTGCACAAACATCCCCGCCGAGCCGCAGCACGGGTCATAAATTTTGCCCTGGAACGGTTCGAGCATTTCGGTCAGCAGCGTCACCACGCATTTTGGCGTATAGAACTCGCCGCCGCCTTTGCCTTCGGTGGCGGCAAACTTGCCGAGGAAGTATTCGTACACGCGACCGACCAGGTCTTCTTTCGACAGCGCTTCCACGTCGGTTTCGTGGGCCAGCGTTTCGATGTTGTCGATGGTGTCGATCAGCGACGCCAATTTCTTGGTTTCCAGATTCTGACGGCTGAAGTAGTTGTCCGGTAGCGCGCCTTTCAGCGACGGGTTGCGCTTCTCAATGGTGGAGAGCGCGGTATCAATGCGCACGGCAATATCATCCTGCTTGGCGTGTTGTTTGATGAACGACCAGCG
>JBOFJM010000308.1:0-21516 GCA_051656825.1 Kluyvera sp. | reverse complement strand
CGTTGATCTCTTTCAGCACGGACGGAATATCGCCGTCGCAGTTAGCGTAAATTTTATTAAAGCCATCGGCGGTGATTTGTCGCACCGGGATCCAGTTTGGGATCTGCGGCATATAACGGCCATTTTTCGCATAGGTGTTAGCAAACACTTCCCAGCGCGGATCGTCGTGATAATCCTAGATGTTCAGCGTTTTGTTAATCGGCAAGCGGACAATCGGCATTGAGGTGCTATTCACCGCCATACCTATTTTCTGCCCTTCCGGGGAAATGAGAAATTCGAGGAATTCTTTTGCAGCGTCTTTGCGTTGGCTGGTTTTCATCAGGAAAGCGGTTGTGCCTTCCGCCATCGAAATAGCGCCGCCAGGGCCTGCGGGTGGTGGTACAACGGTATAGGTCTGTTTGCCTGGGTCTTTATCAAATAGGGCAATATGATACGGGCCAGAAGAGTACATCCCAGTCTGTCCAGAACGGAAAGAGGTGTTGGCGTCTGCGGTGGTGTGGTTGATTGCGCCAGGCTGAGCCAGCCCTTCACAGACCATTCCTCGCATAAATTGCATTGCTGTGGCGGTCTCTTTGCTATCCAGTGCCGCCTTGAATTTACCCGGTTGCGTGGCGACTAAATAATTACCGCCCGCCTGCCAGAGATAAGATGATGAGAAAGAACTGGCGTAACCACGAGTCGTTGCCAGCGGCATGGTGAAGCCGTAGGTATCTTTTTTGCCGTTGCCGTCTGGGTCATCATGAGTAAAAGCCTGCGCGACTTTTTTCAGCTCATCCCAGGTGGTTGGCGCTTTTAAATTCAACTTATTCAGCCAGTCCTGGCGGATAAACAGCGCGTAGGTATGGGCGGACGTTGGCACACCGTAGAATTTACCGTCCGGTAGTTGGGTTGATTTCCACGCCGCTTCATAGACATCGCTACCGCCTTTTAACTCGGCCGGTTTAATCTCGTCAACAATCCCCAACTGCACCATTTGACCCACGATAATCGCATCGTTAAATACCACGTCCGGCAGGGCATTACCGGTGGCGGCGCGCGCCAGACGCTGGTCAAAATCGGTGACGGCGTTGAAGTATTTTATCGAGATTCCCGTCTCTTTTTTAAATTGGTCAGCTAGCTGTTGGTAAATGACTTTTGAGTCATTACTGGCGCGGATCCAGACATCAAGTTCTTCGCTGAATGCGTGTGGTGAGAGCGTTAATAACAGGGTCAAACTCAGCGCTTTGGTTTTGAATTGCATACATTGACTCCGGTTTCTTTGTGTATATTGCCATCCCTGAACAGAGGTAAGGATTGGTGAAAAAAGAAATCGAGAGTGATGATAGAAGTGCTTATGGAGTGAAACAATGTTTTATTATTGCCGCTACGGCAATATAACTAATTTGTGTGGCTTACTTCACACGCAAAATAACTGTCTATTGTAGCTGAATAAGATAACGGCTTGAATAAGTTAATATTTTAATTTATGGCTATCAGTTTCATTTTTCTTGCGCGGAATAAAAGTGTGAACGCATAGGCGTTTTAACGCAATAATGTGACGGCGCTTAATTATTGACGAACAATATCCCTCTTTTTTTATGCCAAAATAAAAACGGCTATTTTATATCGCTATTTTTCGCCACCATGATCACACTCATCGCCAGCGCCAGCCCGCGAAAATGACAACTTTGTCATTATCCTGTCACCGTGCCAACAGAGTCGCTCCCGTAAGCTAGCCCCATAGCCAGCCCCTTTTGATTCGGCTGAACAGGACGTGACATGTGTAAAGCAAAGCAACTTACGCTGGTGATGGCGTTTCTCCTCGCAGGATGCACCTCGCTGGCTCCCGACTATAAACAGACAGAAAACGTGGTTCCCCAGCAGTTTTCGCTCTCTCAGGGGGCATTAGTCCCTACGGACGGGAACTGGCAAGACACGGGCTGGCAACGCTTTTTTGCCGATCCACAGGCAAAGCGGCTGATTGATATCGCGCTGCGCAATAACCGTGACCTGCGCATGGCTATGCTGAATGTTGAAGCCGCGCGCGCCCAGTACAACGTGACCGATGCCGGGCGCTATCCGCAGTTGGATGCCAACAGCGGGGCGAACTACAGCGGTGACCTTAAAGGCACTAACGCCACCACAAAAAGCTATGACGTTGGCCTGAACCTGAGCCTTGAGCTCGACTTTTTCGGCAAACTGAAAAACATGAGCGAGGCCGACCGGCAAAACTTCTTCGCCAGCCAGGCCGCCCAACGCGCGGCGCAAATCGTGGTGGTGACTAACGTCTCGCAGGGCTACTTCAACCAGCGCCGTCTGGCGGCACAACTCGCTATCGCCAAAGAGACGCTGCGTAACTACCAGCAATCCTATGCTTTTGTTGAACAACAATTGATCACCGGCAGCACCAACGTGCTGGCGCTGGAACAGGCGCGCGGCGTGATTGAAAGCACCCGTGCTGATATCGCTCAACGGCAGGGGGAGCTGGCGCAGGCTAACCACGCGCTCCAGCAACTGCTGGGGACTTACAACACGCCGCTCAATGACGATGACGCGAGTGTGGCGGCGGTCAATCCACTGCCGCTCCCGGCGAACCTGCCTTCGGCTATTTTGCTTCAGCGCCCGGACATCATGGAGGCCGAGCACCAACTGCGCGCGGCGGATGCCAATATTGGCGTGGCGCGCGCGGCGTTTTTCCCTTCCATCACGTTGACCAGCGGCGTATCAAGCAGCAGTTCTGCGCTCTCCAGCTTATTTAATGCGGCGAACGGAATGTGGAATTTTGTGCCGAAGGTTGACCTGCCCATTTTTAACGCCGGACGTAACGAAGCCAACCTGGCGCTGGCGAGCGTAAAACAGCGCCAGGCCGTGGTGAATTACGAACAGAAAATTCAGGCGGCGTTTAAATCCGTGGCGGATGCCCTTTCGCTGCGAGACAGCATTCAAGGGCAGTTAAACGCGCAACAACGATATTTAGCCTCGCTGCAAATTACCCTGCAACGCGCTCGCGCGTTATATGCCAGCGGAGCGGTGAGTTATATCGAAGTGCTGGACGCCGAGCGTTCTCTTTTTGCGACCCGGCAAGCCATTCTCGATTTGCAGTATTCCCAACAGGTTAACGAAATCAATTTATTCACCGCACTTGGCGGCGGTTGGAAAGCCTAACTTTTATTCAGGAGTTTATACAGATGCGTAAAGTCACCCCACTGATTGGCGGTATTTTCATGGCGCTGGCGCTGAATGTTCAGGCGGCAGAGATGCAGCATGACGGTCACGAGAAAATGATGAATATGCCCGCGTCACAGGCCGTGATTAATGGCACTGGCGTCGTGAAAATTATCGATATGGCGGCGAAGAAAATCACTATCGACCACGAAGCGATTCCTGCTGTGGGTTGGCCAGCGATGACCATGCGCTTTACCTTCAGCGAACCTACCGAGGCGATTAAACAACTGAAGCCGGGCAGCCACGTTAATTTCTCTTTCGTGCAGCAAGGCAATATTTCACTGCTTCAGGACATTAAGACGCAATAATCATCATGACAACCGCACAATTTAAATATACCGCAGCGATTGTCTGTAGCCTGATTATTGGCGGGCTATCGACTGCGGCGATAAGCCATTTCAACGCCCCTGCGACGAAAGCCGATGCCGCGCCTGCCGAGCGCAAGGTGCTGTATTGGTACGACCCAATGAAGCCGGATGTGAAATTTGATAAACCGGGTAAGTCGCCGTTTATGGATATGGATCTGGTGGCGAAATACGCCGATGAAGGCGGTGACACATCGTCTGGCGGCGTGCGTATCGACCCGACGCAGGTACACAATCTGGGGCTGCGCACCGAGAAAGTCAGCACAGGGCGGCTGCAATACCGCCAAACGCTTCCGGCGAACGTCAGCTATAACGAATACCAGTTTGTTATTGTACAGGCGCGCGCTGAAGGCTTTGTCGATAAAGTCTACCCGCTGACGGTGGGCGACAAAGTACGTAAAGGCGCGCCGCTGGTGGATGTCACCATTCCTTCCTGGGTTGAGGCGCAGAGCGAATACCTGCTGCTGGCGAACTCTGGCGGCACAGCCACCCAGTTAGAGGGCGTGTTAGAGCGCCTGCGGCTGGCGGGAATGCCGGAAGCGGATATCCAACGGATGCGCAGCACGCATCGTGTGCAGACGCGCTTTACCCTTAACGCCCCGATTGACGGCGTGATCACCGCCTTCAGCCTGAAAAACGGCATGAATATCGGCAAAGACAGCGTGGTGGCGCAAATTCAGGGCATGGATCCCGTATGGATAAGCGCCGCCGTTCCTGAATCGATAGCCTATCTGCTGAAAGACTCCACCCAGTTCACGGTGGCCATTCCGGCCTATCCGAACAAAACCTTCCCGATTGCCAAATGGTCAATTCTGCCGAGTGTAGATCCTACAACGCGTACCTTGCAGGTGCGTTTGCAGGTCAATAATTCGGATGAACTGCTGAAACCGGGAATGAACGCCTACCTGAAACTCAGCGCCCAAAGCGATGAAATGTTGTTGATCCCGTCGCAGGCGGTTATCGACACCGGCGACGAGCAGCGGGTGATTACCGTCGATAGTGATGGCGAGTTTGTGCCGAAGAAAATCCACGTTCTGCATGAGTCTCAGCATCAGGCGGGCATTGGTGGCGGCCTGATGGCAGGTGAATCGGTCGTGGTTAACGGCCTGTTCCTGATTGATTCCGAAGCCAATATTAGCGGCGCGCTGGACAAAATGCGGCAGACCACCGACAGCCATACCGGGCATTAAGGATACAGTGATGATTGAATGGATTATCCGGCGTTCGGTCGCCAACCGTTTCCTGGTGATGATGGGGGTGCTGTTTCTCAGCATTTGGGGCGGCTGGACGATAGCCAACACGCCGGTGGATGCGCTGCCGGAGCTCTCTGACGTGCAGGTGATCGTCAAGACCAGCTATCCAGGGCAAGCGCCGCAGATTGTGGAAAACCAGGTCACTTACCCGCTGACTACCACCATGCTTTCTGTGCCGGGCGCAAAGACCGTGCGCGGTTTCTCGCAGTTTGGCGACTCCTACGTGTACGTTATTTTTGAAGACGGTACAGACCTCTACTGGGCGCGTTCGCGGGTGCTGGAATACCTAAACCAGGTGCAAGGCAAACTGCCGCAGGGCGTCAGCTCGGAAATTGGCCCAGACGCCACCGGCGTGGGCTGGATTTTTGAATACGCGCTGGTGGATAAAAGCGGCAAGCATGACCTTGCCGAACTGCGCTCGTTACAAGACTGGTTCCTGAAATATGAGCTGAAAACCCTGCCTAACGTGGCGGAAGTGGCCTCGGTGGGCGGCGTGGTGAAACAGTATCAGATCCAGGTCGATCCGATGAAGCTGGCGCAATACGGCATCAGTCTTGGCGAGGTAGAACAGGCGCTCAGCACCTCGAATCAGGAAGCGGGCGGCTCCTCCGTTGAACTGGCTGAGGCCGAATATATGGTGCGGGCGACCGGCTATCTTAAAGGTCTTGAAGACTTTAACCACATTGTGCTCAAAACCACCGATAACGGCGTACCGGTGTATCTGAAAGATGTGGCGCGCGTGCAGATTGGCCCAGAAATGCGTCGCGGCATTGCCGAGCTGAACGGCGAAGGCGAAGTGGCGGGCGGCGTTGTGCTGCTGCGTTCCGGCAAAAATGCGCGCGAGGTTATCTCAGCGGTAAAAGATAAGCTCGCCGCACTGCAAAAAAGCCTGCCGCCAGGGGTGGAAGTGGTCACCACTTACGATCGCAGCCAACTGATTGATCGGGCTATCGACAACCTGAGCATGAAGCTGCTGGAGGAGTTTCTGGTGGTTGCGGTGGTTTGTGCGTTGTTCCTCTGGCATCTGCGCTCGGCGCTGGTGGCGATTGTTTCACTGCCGCTGGGGCTGTGCATCGCCTTTATCGTGATGCATTTCCAGGGGCTGAACGCCAACATCATGTCGCTCGGCGGTATTGCTATCGCGGTGGGGGCGATGGTGGATGCGGCTATCGTGATGATTGAAAACGCCCACAAGCGGCTGGAGCACTGGAATGACGCGCACCCCGGCGAACAGATGGATAACGCTACTCGTTGGAAAGAGATAACCGACGCGGCGGTGGAAGTGGGGCCGGCGCTGTTTATCAGCCTGCTTATCATCACACTGTCGTTTATCCCTATTTTTACCCTCGAAGGGCAAGAAGGGCGGCTGTTTGGCCCGCTGGCGTTTACCAAAACCTACGCGATGGCGGGCGCGGCGGCGCTGGCGATTGTGGTCATCCCTATCCTGATGGGCTTTTGGATCAAAGGAAAAATCCCGGCGGAATCACATAACCCGTTAAATCGCTTCTTAATCAGGATCTACCACCCGCTGCTGCTGAAAGTGCTGCACTGGCCGAAACTGACGCTGCTGGTGGCGATGCTGTCGATGTTTACCGTGCTGTGGCCGTTAAGCAAAGTGGGCGGCGAGTTTCTACCGAAGATCAACGAAGGCGACCTGTTGTACATGCCATCGACCCTGCCGGGGATTTCGCCGGGACAGGCGGCGCTACTGCTTCAGCAAACCGACAAGCTGATTAAAACCGTACCGGAAGTGGCGTCGGTATTCGGTAAGGCGGGGAAAGCAGAAACGGCCACGGACTCCGCGCCGTTAGAGATGATTGAAACCACCATCCAGCTTAAACCTCAGGATCCGTGGCGGCCAGGGATGACGCTGGACAAAATCATTGATGAACTGGATGCCACCGTGCGCCTGCCTGGGCTGGCGAACCTGTGGGTTCCGCCGATTCGCAACCGTATCGACATGCTTTCGACCGGTATCAAAAGCCCGATCGGGATTAAAGTTTCCGGCACTTCTTTAGCCGATATCGATGATGCGGCGAAGCGTATTGAAACGGTCGCTAAAACAGTGCCGGGCGTTGTCTCCGCGTTGGCAGAGCGCCTCGAAGGTGGGCGCTACATTGACGTCGATATCGACCGGCAAAAAGCCGCGCGCTACGGTATGACCGTGGGGGACGTGCAGCTGTTTGTCTCGTCGGCGATTGGCGGCGCGATGGTCGGTGAAACTGTTGAAGGGGTGGCGCGCTATCCTATCAACATCCGCTACCCGCAAAGTTTTCGCGATAGCCCAACGGCGCTCCGCCAACTGCCGATTCTGACGCCAACCAGGCAGCAGATTACCCTCGGCGATGTGGCGCAGGTAAAGGTCGTTTCCGGCCCGACCATGCTCAAAACCGAAAACGCCCGTCCGGCGAGCTGGATTTATATCGACGCGCGTGACCGCGATATGGTGTCGGTGGTGCATGACCTGCAAGCAGCGATTAGCCGCGATGTGGTGCTAAAACCTGGCACCAGCGTGTCGTTCTCCGGGCAGTTTGAACTGCTGGAACATGCCAACAAAAAGCTGAAGTTAATGGTTCCGATGACGGTAATGATTATCTTCGTTCTGCTGTATCTGGCATTCCGCCGCGTAGAAGAAGCGCTGCTGATTCTGATGAGCCTGCCGTTTGCGCTGGTGGGCGGCATCTGGTTCCTTTACTGGCAAGGGTTCCACATGTCGGTGGCGACCGGTACTGGGTTTATCGCGCTTGCTGGCGTGGCGGCAGAGTTTGGTGTGGTGATGCTGATGTATCTGCGCCACGCCGTAGAGGCCGACCCGCAACTGCAAAGCCCTGAAACATTCAGCGAGGCGCGGCTAGACGATGCGCTGTATCACGGGGCGGTGCTGCGCGTTCGCCCGAAAGCAATGACCGTCGCCGTGATCATTGCCGGTCTGTTGCCCATACTGTGGGGAACGGGGGCCGGTTCGGAGGTGATGAGCCGTATTGCCGCGCCGATGATTGGCGGGATGATTACCGCACCGCTGTTATCGTTGTTTATCATTCCGGCTGCCTATAAATTGATAGGGTTGCAGCGCAACAAACGTCATCGCTCCGGCCATTAATTGCCGGAGAATAATGTCGGGTGGCGAAAAAAACACGCGCCATCCGGCAACATCGCCGATGCCTGCGAAAGGGAGATAAACCATGCGCCATGTGCTGATTACCGGTTCTACTGGTTTGGTTGGTGGGCACTTACTTGACCTACTGCGCCGAGAAAATCAGGTCGAAACCCTGATTGCGCCCACTCGCCACCCGCTGGCTGATACCGCCGGTATTGAAAACCCTCACCGCCCAGAACTCCGCGACGCGCTGGCGCAGGTGAATACGCCCGTTGATACGGTCTTTTGTTGTCTGGGCACGACGCTGCGTGAAGCTGGCTCTAAGGCGGCATTCACTCATGTGGATTACGACCTGGTGCTGGAAACCGCGCAGGCCGGGCTACGGCTTGGCGCGAAGCAACTGCTGGTGGTCAGTGCGATGGGCGCTAACCCGCAGTCACCGTTTTTCTATAACCGTGTGAAAGGTGAAATGGAAGCGGCGTTAATCGCGCAAGGTTGGCCGCATTTAACGCTGGCACGGCCTTCAATGCTGATGGGCGAGCGCGGGAAGCCGCGTCTGAACGAGCGCCTGTTGGCTCCGCTGTTTAGCCTGTTGCCGGGCAACTGGAAGTCGATTGCGGCACGAGATGTGGCGCGCGCTATGCTGATGATGGCGAAAAACCCCGGCTCAGAGCCGGTGACCATTTTGCCGTCGGGGAAACTAAGAGAAATGGCCCGGCGCCAGACGCTCCGGGCTAAGTGAGTACTTACTTGATGTAGGTAAACGCCGTAGTTACACGCTTCACACCGCTAACGCGGCTGGCGATATCGGCGGCGGCTTTTCCTTCACTGTCGGTGACCAGCCCCATCAGGAACACTTCACCGTTTTCGGTGGTGACTTTCACGTTCGAGGATTTCACCTGATCGCTTGTCAGCAGTTGGGAACGCACTTTGGTGGTAATCCAGGTATCGGAAGACGACGTACCCAGGCTAATTGGCTGCCCCTGACGCACTTCGTTGTACACCTCGGTCGTGCCATCAACGCCCATGGCGATTTGCTTCGCACGTGCCGCCAGGCTGAGATCCGGCGCTTGACCTACCAGCAGGACTTTGCCCTGATAAGCGGTTACGTTAATACGCGCTTCTTTCTTAATTTGTGCATCTTTCGACAATGCGCTGTTGACGCGCACTTCCAGCGTGCCGTCATCCACTTGAGTCCCCACGGTACGTGGGTCTGTCGCGGCTTTCGTACCGACTGCCGCCGTGCCGACAACAGCAGCGGCGATACATCCCTGAAGCAGCAGTGCGGAAATAAGAACTGCGAGGGTCGAAATTACCTTCATTTGTTCTCCTTAATCGTCCTGGTGTGGGAAAAGGGTGTTATCAATCAAATCGCATAAACAGTTAACCGTCAGCATGTGCATCTCCTGGATACGCGCGCTGCGGTGTGAAGGGATGCGAATTTCGACATCCTGTTGCCCAAGCAAACCCGCCAGCTCGCCGCCGTCATAGCCGGTCAGGGCGACGATGGTCATATCGCGGGTCACGGCCGCTTCGACCGCTTTCACGATATCGCGGCTGTTGCCACGGGTGGAAATCGCCAGCAGCACATCACCGGCATGTCCCAGCGCGCGCACCTGCTTGGCGTAGATTTCGTCATGCAGGCGATCGTTCGCTATTGCCGTTAAGACCACATTATCAGTATTTAGTGCAATTGCGGGTAAACCGGGGCGCTCCGTTTCATAACGGTTAATCATACAGGCCGCAAAATGCTGTGCGTTGGCCGCGGATGAACCGTTACCACAACAGAGAATTTTGTTGCCGTTGAGCAGCGACTGTACCAGGGTCATCGCGGCTCGGGAGATGGCGTCCGGGAGCGCTTCTGCCGCGGCGATTTGGGTTTGAATGCTTTCGGTGAAGCACACTTTGATTCTTTCGAGCACGATATCCCTTTACATTCTATGAGCTAAAAGCGTTCTGGAACCATTCGATTTCATTGCCGGTGAAGGCTATCACATCGAAACGGCAATCCACAGTGTCAAAACTGCCATTGTGACGGGCGAGCCACAAGCGGGCAGTCTGTAACAGTTTGTTTTGTTTGCTCCGGGTCACACTGGCAGCCGCGCCGCCGTAAGCCCCGGAAGAACGGTAACGGACTTCAACAAACACCGTTACCGCCCTGTCTTGCATAATAAGATCAATCTCGCCGCTACGCTCATGCACGTTAGCGGCGATAAAGCCGAGTCCCTGGCTTTCCAGCCAGCGACGCGCGCGCTGTTCCGCCACGTCACCAACCTGTTTTGTGGTTAGTTGGCGGGGACTATCTGCCCCTGCTGGTATTTGAGCCATGATAACTTCCTGTTAATCACGCAGTCTTGATTGGCGCTGAGATCGCCGGTGTTGCCGTTCAGGGCAAAGCCTGGCACGCCACGCATTTGTGCAAAGTGGTTAGCCAGCGCCCAGGCATCCACGCCCATGGCATACAGACGTGCCAGCGAGTAGTCATTATTCACCGCGCGCAGCGCCTGCTGCATCAGCGCCGGGTTGCTGCCTGCCAGCATCGGGATTTCGCTGTACTGCAAGCCTTCCATTTCCAGACGGAAGTCTGGGCCTGCTGTGCCCTGCGCGCTGCGCGAGCTGGCGTACAGCAGAGAGCCGCTCTGGCTACCGTTGCGCATTGCAATCATCGGTTTAATAAAGGCGATTTCTTCTGGGGTTGCCAGAATATAAGCGGCATCGACGCGACCGCTGTCGCTGATTTGTGCATCACTCGGCGCAGGTGGAATCGTCAGATTACCAATGGTCACGCCCTGCGGTTGTGACTGAGGCTCGATAACCGGTGTACCAGACAGTGTAATACCGGATCCGCCATTCACGCCGCCACGCAGTTCAGAGAGTGAACCCAATTTCTTTTGCAGCACCGTGCCGCCGCCCAGTTTACGCCATTCGTCGGCGAAAGCTTGCGTTACGCGATCGCCAAGGCTGTTACGCGGAACCAGCAGCAACGGCGACTGTTTTCCCTGATCGTGGATATGGCGCGCGGCGTCGCGGGCTTCATCTTCCGGCGACAGCGCGAAATAGCAGATATTGGCATGGTTAGTGACCGTTTCCGGCTGGTTGAGCGCCAGTACGTTCAGCGACGTGTTGCTTTTCAGCAGCTCATCGACGTTATTTTTTAACAGCGGGCCGACCACCAGGTTAACGCCGTCCTTCTGCGCTTGAGCCAGAATCTGA
Organism: Kluyvera sp.; assembly: GCA_051656825.1. GTDB lineage: Bacteria > Pseudomonadota > Gammaproteobacteria > Enterobacterales > Enterobacteriaceae > Kluyvera. The sequence goes on along the minus strand of JBOFJM010000308.1, from coordinate 10,384 downwards.
TTCAGCGGCTGGGAAGAAGTATCGTAGATTTTCAGCTCTGCGGAAGGGTTCGCTGCCACGCTGGCAACAGGCCGCGCCGCCGGTGTCTGGGCTGGCGCGGGATCTTGGGTAGACTCTACCGCGCTTGCGGCAGGCTGTGCCGATTCTTCGCGGTGTTCGGCATCCTGCGGCGTGGTGAGGTCGGTCACTTCCACCTGCGATGGGCTGACCACGGTATTTGTGGACGCGGCCTGCGCTACCTGCTCCGGCACGGCGCTACCGCTAACCGCTGTAGTGCCATTCTTCGCCGCTTCAAACCCTTGCTGGATGGTACGACCAAATACCGAGGCCTGGCCGCTTAACGGCAGCAGTAGGGCGATTTTATTGACCGACGCGGGCTTGATGTTTTGCCCGTTAGCCAACTGCGACGGCAGCATTTTCGCGCCAGGATTTTGCGGATAGCGAACCTGCCAGTCTTTGATCGCGGCTTTCAGCATGCCAGGGTCGTTACGGTTATCGAACCAGACGCGTTGCAGATCCAGCCAGCCCTGAAGCACGTTTTCATCGGCGTTAATCACCAGCGCGTTGGCCTGCTCCTGGGTCATCGACGACAGCGCCTGCCAGGTGGTGTCGATGTTTTGCTGTTTTTCCTGCGGCGTGGCGAGCAGTGGCTCCAGAGCAATCAGGGCGCGCAGCAACGTTAACGACGGTTGGCCGTGCTCGGCGATAATCGTGTCTTGCCAGAAACGCACCTGTTGCGGGCTGGCTAAATCATCGGCCTTCAACTGCTGTAGCAGCGCCTGTGCGCCCGCGTAATCATTTCGCGAGAGCTTGAGTTCAACCGCCAGCAGCGACTGCTCCTGACGCTGAAGGGCGTTCAGATCCTGCGGCAGTTGGTTGAACAATTCCAGCGCCTGCTGGCTCTTGCCTTCTCTTAGCAATGAACGAATGGCGAGTAATTGCCAGTTGGTCTTGCTATCATTCGAACTTTGCTGCATCTGATGCAGATAAAAGCCGGAATCAGCCTGCGTCATGCCCTGAAGTTGGGCGGCACTCTGATCGGGGGCCTGGGTTCCACAGCCTGCAAAAATCAGCGCTGCCAGGATAACGGGCAGACTACGCGCGGCTTTCAAACGAGAAAATGTTGAGGGTACCATACTGTATCCAGTGATATTTTTTACGCAATGCTCAATATTAAATCGGCAATACGGACGAAACAATGAAACAACACGAATCGGCGGATAATTCTCAAGGCCAACTCTTTATTGTACCTACTCCTATCGGAAATTTGGCTGATATTACCCAACGAGCGCTCGAAGTATTGCAAGCTGTTGATTTAATTGCGGCTGAAGACACGCGTCATACCGGTTTATTGCTGCAACACTTCGCGATTAACGCCCGTTTGTTTGCGCTGCATGACCATAATGAGCAACAAAAAGCCGAAACGCTGGTGGCGAAGCTCAAAGAGGGGCAAAACATCGCGCTGGTTTCCGATGCCGGAACGCCGCTGATTAACGACCCTGGCTACCATCTGGTGCGCACCTGCCGTGAAGCCGGAATTCGCGTTGTGCCGCTGCCGGGGCCATGTGCTGCCATTGCGGCGCTGAGCGCCGCTGGCCTGCCGTCCGATCGTTTCTGCTATGAAGGTTTCCTGCCTGCGAAATCAAAAGGCCGTCGCGATGCGATGAAAGCCATTGAAGATGAGCCGCGCACGCTGATTTTCTATGAATCAACCCACCGTTTGCTCGACAGCCTGGAAGATATGGTCGCGGTGTGGGGCGAATCCCGCTATGTGGTGCTGGCGCGCGAGCTGACCAAAACCTGGGAAACCATTCACGGCGCGCCGGTTGGCGAGCTGCTGGCATGGGTTAAAGAAGATGAAAATCGCCGCAAAGGCGAGATGGTGCTGATTGTCGAAGGGCATAAAGCACAGGAAAACGACCTGCCCGCCGATGCCCTGCGCACGCTGGCGCTGCTACAGGCGGAACTCCCGCTGAAAAAAGCCGCCGCGCTGGCTGCTGAAATCCACGGCGTGAAGAAAAACGCGCTGTATAAGTACGCGCTGGAACAGCAGGCGGAATAAGTTTTCTCGCAGGCCCCTTTTGAAGACAGGGGCCGTTGAGAGCTATACCAGCAGTTTCTTGAGAGAACCAAACATATCGACACCGATCGCGTTGGCGTAGCTGAAGACAACGTCCAGCGTCGGGGAGCTATCACCTTTCTCAAATTTGCTGACTGCCTGTCGGCTTACACCAAGTTGTTTAGCGACGGCAGCCTGGCTCAAATTCATCGCTTTGCGTTTTTCCACTAGTTGTGACAAAACGGATTTTCGTTGAAGCACGATATCAAGAGCTTTGACGGTCGCGTTGTCCTGAAGTAGATCGGCTTTGACGTCTTCCCAGTGATATAACTCTTTATTTTTGCTCATATTGATTCTCACGGGTATATGATTCATGGGTGGAAAGGAACGTTTTATATCTGGCTAAACCCAGCTCAATATCGGCTTTCGGAGTCCTGTTCGTTTTTTTGGCAAAGATATGAGTAATAACCCATAACCCTTTATGGAAATGAAAGTAGAATCCTCTCAACCAGTGGCTTTGGCTATGCGTTTTAATCTCATACATTTCCCCTTGAATCTTTTTGGTATCTACCTGCGATGAGGAAGGGCCGAATTCTTCAAACTCATCAATAGCTGCAATAAACTCAGCGCGATCAATTGCATTCAGGTCAAAAAGCTCCTCTCTGGCTGCATGTAAGAGCATTACCGGGAAATTCTTATCACACTTCTTGTTAGTCTTATTTTTCGCCATCTTGTTGTCAACCTATTGGTTTACATTTTGACGGGATAATAGAGGGGAAGTCAGTTTATGGCAGGAAGGGAGCGCTCATAATGAGTGAGCACTTTTCTGAATTTTACAGATGTCCGGTGGCGGCATTTCAACGCAGAGTATCCATATGTGGCCGCTTTGGGTTTATCAATGACTGCGACTTTCTACGCTGGGGGCACTGCGTTGGCTGCACCCCCGCTCCGTTTACAGAATGCCTAAAGCCGAGGCGATAATCGACAGCACAAACGTGACGCCAATCAGTAAAACCGGATGCGCTTTCTTCACGCGCAGCAGGTAATACATCAGCAGGGTGTAACCCATTGGCAAAATATTCGGGAACACTTTATCAAAGAAATCCTGCTGCAACGCCACGCGGTGAGTGCTATCGATAGCAAACGAGGTGACGACGTTGATATGAACGTAGGAGGCTATCAGACCGCCGATTACCGTGATCCCGAGGATCGTCGCTGAACGGGCAATCATCTGCGAATTTTCTCGCACTTTATCAATCGCTTTCACGCCGACAGAGTAGCCAATATGCGTCCAGCCCACACGCAGGAAGAAGATAATCAAATAGACGGCGAAGAACAGGATTGGCCCCAGCACATTGCCCTGGCTGGCGAACGATGAACAGATCCCTGCCATGATCGGCAGCAGTGTGAACCAGAAAATCGCATCACCAATACCGGCAATAGGCCCAAATAGCGCAACCTTTAAGCCTTTGATGATGCTGCGATTTTCGCCTTTCTCCTCCATAGAGATTAGCAAGCCCATTAAGAAGCCGACCAGGTTCGGGTGAGTGTTGATAAACTCCAGATGATCCTTCATGGCCGCGCTCAGGCCCGCTTTATCATCCTTATAGATCTTCTTCAGAATCGGTAGCATGGCCCAGGTAAAACCGCCAGCCTGCATCCTTTCATAGTTAAAACTGGCCTGAAGGAGCGATGAGCGAAAACCCAGGAGTGTAATGTCTTTTTTTGTAATTTCAGATGCCATTGCTGTAATCCTCTTCATCGTTTTTATTAGCGGTTGGCTGCGGTTGAAGCTGCTGTCTGGCCTTGGCGTTGAAAAACTCATAAACGGCGAAGCCCGAGCCTAGCACGGCGACCGGAAGGAGGTTGTTAACCTGGATATAGCAAACAAAGAGGAAGCCAGCTATCAGATACGGGATGTACTGAGCTTTGAACATCACGCGCAGTAACAGGCCAAAACCAACGGCAGGCAAAATGCCACCGGCGACTTCAAAACCGTGCGTGAGCCAGGCTGGCATGGCTTTCACCAGCGCCTGCATTGCCCCTTGTGCCAGGTAGGTACAGAGGAACGCGATAACGGCGTAGGCTGCGGCAACAATCAGCATGGTTAGCCAGTTTAAGCGGGAGAAGCCTCGGGTATTGGCCTCCTTAGCGCAACTGTCGGCTTTCGCCATAAACAGCGAAAAGGCAGAGTAAAAGAACAAAATGACATACTGCATCAGCAGGCTGAACGGCAGGCCGAGGCCGATGGCTGTTTTCGCATCCACCCCTGTAGAGCAGGCGATAACGGTGGTCATCAACCCCGCCATAATCGGGTTAGGCGGCTGCACGCCACCGGCGGGGGTCAGGCCAGCAAAGGCTAGTTCCGTTAAACCGCCGGTAATCAAACCAGTTTGAAGATCGCCTAAAATTGCCCCAGTTAGCGTACATACAATAATTGGGCGGAATAAAAAGAGTGCTTCCAGCCAAAAATCGATGCCTAAAAAGAAGACTAACGCCGCCAGGGATATCCCTTGTATTAGCGTTATTTCATGCATTTTATCACCTCAGATAAATAAGTCCTTTTATTCATGCGCTGCTTTTATTCCGGGATTGATTCTTTTGAATCACCGGGAACATCCTGAATAAAAATATTAACGCCATGATGTTTAATAAATTGCAGGTCGCTGAGATCCTGGTTATCGACATACACTTTGCTGCTGATTTGTTTTTTCCCTTCGGAGAAATGCATGTTGCCGACGTTGACATCTTTTAACTCAACGCCGCCTTCGATAAGTTTTCTGACCGTTTGCGGGGTGCGACATATCAGGAATATTTTCTGATGTGGCGCAGCCTTACTGATGACATTGACCGTTTTCTCGATGGAGAAAAAGCGGATGCCAAAGCCGTAGGTTTCAGCCGTGATACCCATAAGTTTTTGTTGGATATCATCTTTTGCCACTTCATCATCGACGACAATCAACAGATTTGCCCCGATGGTGGATGTCCAGGTTACGCCAACCTGGCCATGTACCAGGCGGTTATCAATACGCGTTAATAAAATATTTGGAGTTGCCATAATAGATACCTGTAAAAAAGCAGATAATTTCCATTATCTGCTTGGGTGATTAATATTATTTTTTCATCCGTTCTATTGCTTGTTCTAACCAGTATCGTTGTGTGCCAAAATTAATCCGAATAAAATTTTCTCCGTTCTGGACATAATGACTACCGTCTTCAATAATGACTCCGGCGTTGTGGGCAAAATGATTCACCACTTCTGTTGCGGTATCTCCGCTGGCGCTGACATCAACCCATGCTAAATAAGATGACTCCGGCGTCATCATTTTCCAGTCCGGGAAATGAGTTTGCAGGGCATCGGCAAGATAACGAGCATTGCCGCGTAAATAATCATTAAGCGCATCCAACCAGGGTAAACCCTGCTGATAGGCCAGAATGATTCCCCATACACCAAATATATTAGGGGAAGTGATAGAGTTCTTTTCCAGTTGCTGGCGAAAACGTTGGCGCAGGCTGTCATCCGGGATGATCGAGTAAGATGTTTTCAACCCACCCAGGTTAAAAGCCTTATTGGGTGACGTGAGCAGGATCAGGTTGTCCTGCGCAACAGCACCTGAAGCCAGGCAACTGGTGAACTCGCCTTCTAACAGATGTTCGGCATGGACTTCATCAACGACCAGAATAACGCCATAACGTTTACACAAATCGGAAACCTGGCGGATTTCAGCCAGCGTCCAGATTCGGCCTGATGGATTATGCGGCGAACAGAAAAACCAGAGCTTGGGCCTGTGGCATCTTAGCTGTTCTTCAATGAGGGTAAAATCCAACTGGTAGCGATTATTTTCGACTTTCAGCGGGTTTGCCAACACCTGCACGCCCTGGCGTTGTGTCGCCATGGCAAAGGGATCGTAAACGGGCGTATTCATCATCACGCTGTCACCCGCCTTGCAAAACGCTTGCACCATATAGTGCAGCGTAGAGACAGTGCCATACGTGAGGGTTATCCAGTCGCGTTCGACATTGACGCGGTGACGAGCGCGCTGGAATGCTATGACGGCATCGTAAAATTCATCAAAGCAGTAGGTGTAGCCAAAGGTTCCGTGCTCAACAATACGCTGGAAACCTTCAATGACCGCAGGCGGTGAGGCGAAATCCATATCGGCAATCCACAGAGGAATAAAATCCTCGGGGACACCTCCGAAACGGGAGCAGACAAACTGGTGATCCCATTTACGGCACTTATCACTTTTGCGCTCTATGATCTTATCGAAATCGAACATGCTCAACTCCTGTTAAATTAATGCTTCAATGCCTGTTTTGACGCCTTGTACCTGCGGCCCAATAATGACCTGCACGCTATGAGCATCCAATACGACGACCGAAAGTGCTCCGGCATTCTTTAATTCTTGTTGGTTGACCTTAGACATATCTTTGACGACTAAACGTAGACGTGTAATACAGTTATCCAGCGAGTCGATATTTTCCTTTCCGCCCAGTGCATTTAAAATAACCGCATGGTCATATTTGGATTTACCCCGTGCTTTGGTATTTGCCGCAACAGCCTGAGCCGCGCCATCAGAAGAATCTTCTCGACCCGGTGTTTTAATATCATGTTTAATGATGTACCAACGGAAAACCAGGAAATAAACGGCGAACCAAACAATGCCGACAGGGAACAAGAGATACCATTTCGTCGATGTGCCTTGCATAACGCCAAAGATTAATAGATCAAGTACCCCGCCGTCGGTGTTACCAATAGTGACGCCGAGAATTGTCATCACCATGAGTGCCAGACCTGACATGACAATATGGAAGGCATATAACGCAGGGGCAATAAAGAGGAATAAAAATTCGATAGGTTCAGAGATCCCCGTGATAACGGAAACCAATACTCCAGAAAGCAATAATCCTTTAATGACCGGTCGGTTTTCTGGTTTTGCCGTACGATAAATAGCGTAGGCCACAGCAGGAAGACTAAAAATAAAGGTGGCATAAAGCCTTGTGATAAAAATGCAGTAACATGCGGGCTAAATGGAAGGCCTGCTTTGAGTTCGGCATAGAAGATGTTGAGCGCGCCAGCAATCTCATGGCCTGCGACAATCTCAGTGCCGCCTGCGGGAGTAAAACGCACCATTGCTAACAGGATATGATGCAGCCCAAAAGGTTTAAGCAATAATACGCCCACGCCGTAGAGGAATGGCCCAAAAACGCTAGTACTCTGAATAATATGCCCGATACCGGCTATCCCCATCGCCACATAAGTCCAGAGTAGCGGGATAATCAGACCGACCGCCGACAAGGCCAACGAGGTGATAATCGGTACAAATCGGATACCGCTAAAGAAAGCGAAAGCATCATGTAAAACCGTGTCCTGAAAGCGCTCATGCAGGAAATAAGTAATAACACCGGCAATGATGCCCCCTAAAACCCCCATCTCCAGAGTCTGTATGCCTAATACAACAGATTGCCCCACCTGTTTCATTGTTGCTGCATCTGCGAGTTGGTGGGTGACGGTGAGATAATAATTGATGCTCATATTCATCAGCATATAGCCAATAAATCCAGAATAAGCACCGACGGCTTTGTTTCTTTTCGCCATACCTAATGGAATGGCAATAGCAAACATCACCGGTAAATAAGTAAAGGCAAAGCCACCCACCATCGCAATAAAGCCAAAAGTTAATTGTGTTAACTCTCCGCCTAAAAATGGAAAACTTTTAATGGTGGAAGGGCTGGTGATAGAACTGCCTACCCCTAATAATAGCCCCATAAAAGCCAGCAGTGATACGGGAAACATAAATGTTTTCCCCAGACTTTGAAAAAACTCCCATACTCGTGACTTAAACGACTTTTCCTGTGTCATGTAGGGTACTCCATTATTCTTATAGGTATGGTTATGAAGGTCATGAATAATTAATCATGACCTTCATAACGTGAGCGGTAATTTATTATTAATATCTGAATTGATCTAATCCACTAACGGACATTTAAAAAATGAGTGTTATAATTTTCCGTATGACCCACATACATTTATTTTACTGCGTACGACTTCTTTCATAGCATTCATACCGACACGCATGTAATAACGCGGATCGTTACCTTGCGGATTTTCTGCAAACCAGGCTTTTACCGCGTCGGCAAAAGCGATTTTTAATTCAGTCGCGACGTTAACTTTGCAAACGCCTAGCTCAATAGTTCGACGGACAAATTCATCTGGGACATCACTTGCGCCATGTAGTACCAGCGGAATATCAACCACTTCACGAATTTCCGCCAGGCGCTGGAAATCAATTTTTGGCGTTTTAGTATAAAGACCATGCGCTGTGCCGATAGCGACAGCCAGGCTGTCTACACCGGTGAGTTCGACGAAACGTCTGGCTTCTTGCGGGTCGGTCAGGAACGCGCTCTCAGCGTCCACACTCATGTCATCTTCCACGCCGCCCAGCCGTCCTAGCTCCGCTTCCACACTACAATCTTGCGCATGGCAAAAATCCACCACCGCTTTCACCAGCTTAACGTTCTCTTCAAACGGGAAGTGGCTACCGTCGATCATCGCACTGCGTACGCCAGCGTGGACTTTATGGCGAATGTCATCCAGCGATTCGTGGTGATCAAGATGCAGCGCCACCGGCATACCGTAGCTGGTGGAATACGCGCTGCACAGCGCGTAGATCTCTTCCAGCGCGATGTGTTTAAACGTGCCAGGCGTGCCCGCGAGGATCACTGGCGATTGCATTTCGCTGCACACATCAAGGATCGCCTGGATAGTCTCAGCGTTATGGATATTGAACGCCGGAACGGCATAGCCTTTGGCCTGGGCATCCCGCAGGAGATATTTAGTCGAAATAATGCTCATGATCCGTTCCTCTTACGATAACCAGGGATGAATAACAACGCCTTGTACGACGCGATTAACCGTGCCGCTGGCGGAAGGGGTATCTGGGGTGTTGCCGACGTTGATGGACTGCGTCAGGGCAAAAACCTGGGCATACATCAGGAAGCAGAAGGCCTGTTCTATATCGCTAAAATGGCGCGCTGGCGGCAACAGAATGTGCGGGCCAGCTTCGATAACCGGATCCGTTTCTGCCGCAATCGCCACAATGTGCATGGCCTGCCGATCGCGGCGTAACTCTGCCAGCAGATCGAGATCGTATTGACGGGTGTAAGGGTGGCTGGAGACATACACCACGATCAGCGTTTCGTCATTAACCAAAGATTTAGGGCCATGACGGAAGCCAGTTGGCGAATCATAAAACGCCACCAGTTTACCGGCGGTCAGTTCCAGAACTTTCAAGGCGGATTCGCGCGATGCGCCCTGCAACCCGCCGCTACCGAGATAAACAATCCGTTTCCACGGTTCGTTACCAAATACGCCCTGACTAAAGTCGCCCAGCGAAGCCAGGATAGCCTGGCAACGATCCGCGACATCGCGGAAGGTCTGGCTATTGATCACTTCAGGGACAAATACCGCCAGAGCGCTGGCCATCATGGTGGTGATACTGCTGGTCATCGCAAAGCCGCGATCGTGGGTTTCTGCTGGCATCAGCAGGGCAAAGGCGTTATCGCTTTTGACCGCGTTTTGATACAGGCTGCCCGCTTCGTTACAGGTGATGGAGAGGTGATAGCACTCCGGCACGAACTGATTTGCCAGCTCAACGGCGGCAACGCTTTCCGGGCTGTTGCCCGAGCGGGCGAACGAGACTAATAACAGCGGCTGCGCTGGGTTGAAATAATCCATGGGGTTAGTGACCAGGTCGGTGGTCGGCACTGCGCGAATATTTTTCCCCGTATGGCTGGCAAGCCAGGGCGCAATGATATCGCCGATGAAAGCTGAAGTACCGGCTCCGGTCAGTACGATTTGCAGATCGGATTTGCGTAACAACGGGGCAAGGAAGGTGTCGAGATCCTCTCTTACGCTGTCGATATTGTGCAGCGAGCGTACCCAGCAGGCGGGCTGCTGGCGGATCTCTTTCTCAGTCCAGGTGCCGGTTTTGGCGGTGGCGGAAGTGTAGATTTCTGGCATAACTCAGTCCTTAGTCTTGTGAATTCCACATCAGACGCTGGCAAAATGTCGCTATCTTTCGTTTCGTTTCACTTGTTCTCATGTTCGATAGGTTAAACGTTATAGGAAAGAAATCGAAACTTCAATGATGTAAAATGAAATAAAACGAAAACTGTGATCGGTGGAACGATCCCTGTTTTCATCTCTTTGATATATAAAGACTTGAGAGAGTGAGCTTTGTCTGGGTGCGTTATGAATCGAAAGGAAAAGAAAGGCCTTACGGTTAATCACCGAAGGCCAATATGATGCGCAATGAAGGAGCC
>JBOFJM010000307.1:0-2523 GCA_051656825.1 Kluyvera sp. | reverse complement strand
ATGTACGCAAACCCAATACTTGAGCCAGAAAGTGAAGTCTGGTTTGCTCAAAATCTGAATGATTTTCTCAATACTTACGATTGGACTGCCCCTATGGCAATGCCTCTCATGGAGAAAATACCGGCTAATGAGGCCAACGCTTGGCTTGATAGATTGGTTCAGGCTGTCGCACAAACACCTGGAGCTCTCGACAAGACCGTATTTGAATTGCAGGCACGTGACTGGAATAAATCGGGACAAGCGGCTGAGATCAGCGGCAAACAAATTGCTGAATGGATGAGACAGCTTTCATTAAGTGGTGCTGCTAACTACGGTTATTATCCGGATGATTTTATCAATGGTAAACCAGAGTTGTTAGAGGTGCGTCCAATGTTCTCCTCATATTGGTATCCCAAAAATGACTGATCGCATTATTGCTTTCTTGATACTGTGCCTGATGTTCAGTCTGCCATTTGGTATTGCGCTGGTTTTTACGGGTGAAGCGATTCTGAATTTCGTGTTTTTCTGGCCGTTATTCATGTCCGCACTGTGGATGAGCGGGGGTGTCTATTTTTGGTATTACCGTGAGCGTCATTGGAAATGGGGCGATGATATACCACCACCTGAACTCGAAGGCGAACCGCTGATTTCCATTTTGATCCCGTGTTTTAACGAAGGACTCAATGCGCGCGAAACCATCGGTGCCGCGCTGGCACAGCGTTATAAAAATATTGAAGTTATTGCTATTAATGACGGTTCAACCGATAACACGCACGATGTACTAGAGCAGCTAGTTGTAGAGCATCCTAGCTTACGCGTTATTCATCTTGCTGAAAACCAAGGGAAAGCGCTGGCGCTCAGAGCCGGTGCAGCGGCAGCGCGGAGTGATTATTTAGTGTGTATTGATGGTGATGCGCTTTTGGATCGTGATGCTGCCGTCTATATGGTTGCTCCGCTCATAGCCTTTCCCCGTGTGGGGGCGGTAACCGGAAACCCGCGAATTCGTACCCGTTCAACATTAATTGGGCGGATTCAAGTGGGAGAGTTTTCCTCCATTATCGGTTTGATCAAACGAACTCAACGAGTCTACGGACAGGTGTTCACTGTTTCGGGGGTCGTCGCTGCATTTCGCCGCCGTGCGCTGGCTGAAGTTGGCTACTGGAGCTCGGACATGATCACTGAAGATATTGATATCAGTTGGAAACTGCAATTACGCCACTGGTCAGTTTTTTTCGAACCGCGCGCTCTGTGTTGGATCTTGATGCCTGAAACATTACGAGGATTATGGAAACAGCGCTTACGTTGGGCGCAAGGTGGTGCGGAAGTTTTCATCGTTAACATGCGTCGTTTGTGGGCATGGGAATACCGACGTATGTGGCCACTGTTTTTTGAATTCTGTTTCTCTACGGCCTGGGCGTTTGCTTATGCGGTAAGTGTCGTATTGTTTCTGTTAGGGCTGATAACCGCGATGCCAGACACCCTATACGTGAAGAACCTATTTCCCCCAGCATTCACGGGATTAACCCTTGCCGTGGTGTGTATTTTGCAGTTTGCGGTGAGTCTTATGATTGAACGGCGCTATGAAAAAGGCATGGCGAATTCGTTGTTCTGGATCATTTGGTTCCCCGTGGTCTACTGGATGTTGAGTCTGTGTACCACCCTCGTATCATTCCCCAAAGTGATGCTTAAAAACAAACGAGAAAGAGCGCGTTGGGTGAGTCCTGATCGTGGCATTGGGCGGATAAAATCATGAGTCAGCCGCTGATATTTACTGAGCAGCGCTTGCTGCCTCGGGTCATCGATGTGTTGTTGACGATATTTGCTTGGGTCGCGTTTTTACACTTGATCCATGAAGGACTAGTTATCGCCTTGATGGAGCCGCGGCATATGGAAGTGCGACCTTTTTTCAATACACTGGATACGGTCACATTCTACATTCTTATCGCCTTGATGAATGGGCTGTTTCTGATTGGTTGGGCGAAGTACAACCAGTTTCGCTTCAAGGTAGAACGACGCAAACGCCGACCAGGATGCGAGCATCATGAAATCGCGGAAAGTTTACAGATTTCGCCATCACTGGTGATGGAAATGAGCAAGGGAAAACACCTTACCGTTTATCACCATGATAGTGGGCACATCAGTTACGTTGTCGTAGAACATTACATGGCGGATAACCTATTGCCCTCATCTGAGACAACATTGTTGGAGCTTCAGTTACCTTTTAGCGAGCTTACGGTACAAATCAAGGGGGAGCATGAGCGAGGGTAAATTATGGAGTATGGGGTTTATTGGGTGTTTCAGATAATCTTATGAGTTTGCGCTACGTAATCATGAGTTATGTAACAGTGCTACTTAGGCTTTTACCGAACTGTTCTTCCTTTTTTATCTCTATTATTTGCTCGATTTGTGCAACAGAGTTGTGCTTTTTAGGCTGTTTTTGTCCTCATCACGAATCAATACACTGCATGCATCCCAATTAAGGCGTAAACAAGGAAAACGGAATCATGCGTAAAACAACAATGTTGATGAGTGGGGCGGCGTTAA
>JBOFJM010000306.1:0-2062 GCA_051656825.1 Kluyvera sp. | reverse complement strand
CCGACGCGCTGATGGTGCGTTCGGTAACTAAGGTAAATGAAGCGCTGCTGGCCGACAAAGCGATTAAGTTTGTGGGTACGGCTACCGCCGGGATGGATCATGTTGATCAAGCTTGGCTGCAACAGGCAGGGATTGGTTTCTCTGCCGCGCCGGGCTGCAACGCGATTGCGGTGGTGGAATATGTGTTCTCCTCGCTGCTGATGCTGGCAGAACGCGACGGTTTTGCGCTGACTGACCGCACGGTGGGTATCGTCGGGGTAGGCAACGTCGGGGGACGTCTGCAAAAACGGCTGGAAGCGCTGGGGATTAAAACGCTGCTGTGCGACCCGCCGCGCGCCGATAACGGTGATGCCGGTGATTTTCGTTCGCTGGATGAGCTGGTCGCTGAAGCCGATGTCCTGACTTTCCATACGCCGCTGTATAAAGAAGGGCCGTATAAATCGCTGCATCTGGCGGACGAGACGCTGATTCGTCGCCTGAAGCCGGGCGCTATTTTGATCAACGCCTGCCGTGGCCCGGTCGTTGATAACGCCGCGCTGCTGCAATGCCTGCAAGATGGGCAAGATCTCAGCGTCGTGCTGGATGTTTGGGAGCCTGAGCCGAATCTCAATCTGGCGTTGCTGGAGCAAGTGGATATTGGCACGCCGCACATCGCAGGTTACACCCTGGAAGGCAAGGCGCGCGGCACAACGCAAGTGTTTGAGGCCTATAGCCAGTTTATCGGCCAGCCACAGCAGGTGGCGCTGTCTTCATTGCTCCCCGCCCCGGAATTTAGTCACATTAGTCTGCACGGGCCACTCTGTCAGCCAACGCTGAAAAGGCTGGTGCATTTAGTGTATGATGTGCGCCGCGATGACGCGCCGCTGCGGAAAGTTGCGGGTATCCCTGGCGAATTTGACAAGCTGCGTAAAAATTATCTTGAGCGTCGCGAATGGTCGTCATTGACCGTTGAGTGCGATGACGCCGACGCTGCTGCGTTGCTGCAAAAACTTGGGTTTAACGCCGTCCATCGTTAATGTCTTCTTAATACCCCTGTCGGATACTCCGGCAGGGTCGCTTTTTTTTCTGGAGTAAATCACCATGTCTGAAGGCTGGAATATTGCCATTCTGGGCGCAACTGGCGCCGTGGGCGAAGCCCTGATTGAAACCCTGGCGGAACGTGAGTTCCCGGTGGGCGATATCTACGCCCTGGCGCGCAACGAAAGCGCTGGCGAGCATCTACGCTTTAACGGTAAGTCGATTATGGTGCAGGATGCGACAGAGTTTGACTGGACACAGGCACAACTGGCGTTTTTCGCCGCCGGTCAGGAAGCCACGGCGCAATACGTCGAAGAGGCCACCAACGCCGGTTGCCTGATCATCGACCTTAGCGGCCTGTTCGCGCTGGAGCCAGATGTCCCACTGGTGGTTCCCGAAGTAAACCCCTTTGTGCTGGCAGACTACCGTAACCGCAACCTGATTGCCGTTGCGGATAGCCAAACCAGCCAACTGCTGACGGCGCTGAAACCACTGATTGATGACGGTGGCCTGTCGCGCATTGGCGTGACCAGCCTGCTTTCCGCTTCTGCCCACGGCAAAAAAGCGGTTGATGCGCTGGCGGGGCAAAGTGCCAAGCTGCTGAACGGTATGCCGATTGATGAAGGCGATTTCTTTGGTCGCCAACTGGCGTTCAACATGCTGCCGATGCTGCCAAACCGTGAAGGTGCGGTGCGCGACGAACAGCGTATTGTCGATCAGGTACGCAAAATTCTTCAGGACGATGGCCTGATGATTTCCGCAAGCTGCATCCAGTCGCCGGTATTCTACGGCCACGCGCAGATGGTGACTTTCGAAGCGTTACGCCCGCTAGCGGCGGAAGAAGCGCGCGATGCGTTCGCCCGTGGTGAAGATATTGCGCTGTCAGAGGAGGGTGAATTCCCGACTCAGGTAGGCGACGCCACCAACAGTGCGCACCTCTCCGTTGGCTGTGTACGTAACGACTACGGTATGCCAGAGCAGATTCAATTCTGGTCGGTTGCCGATAACGTCCGCTTTGGTGGCGCGCTGATGGCGGTGAAAATCG
>JBOFJM010000305.1:0-2324 GCA_051656825.1 Kluyvera sp. | reverse complement strand
CGATAAACAGGCGCAATGGTGTGAGATTTTTGAACGTGGACACGCGACCTCGCTACTGCTGTTCGAGCATGTTCATGCGGAGTCCCGCGATCGTGGCCAGGCGATGGTGGAACTGATGAACCAATACGAACAGGTCGGTTTACAACTGGACTGCCGCGAGCTGCCGGACCATCTGCCGCTGTATCTGGAGTACCTCAGCGTACTGCCCCAGGCACAGGCGCAGGAAGGCTTACAGAACGTGGCGCCGATTCTGGCGCTGCTGGGCGGCCGCCTGAAACAGCGCGGCGCGCCGTGGTATCTGCTGTTTGATACCCTTCTGGCGCTGGCCAACACCTCACTCACAAGTGACGGTGTCACTAAACAGGTCGCTGGTGAAACCCGGGATGACACCCGCCAGGCGCTGGATGCCGTCTGGGAGGAAGAACAGGTGAAGTTTATCGAGGACAACGCCACCGCCTGCGACACTTCACCACTGCAACACTATCAACGACGCTTTAGCCAGGACGTTGCGCCACAGTACGTTGACGTCCGTACGGGAGACCCGAAATGATCCAGTACCTTAACGTCTTCTTTTACGATATCTACCCTTACCTCTGCGGTACGGTGTTTTTGCTGGGCAGTTGGCTACGCTATGACTACGGTCAATACACGTGGCGCGCGTCGTCCAGCCAGATGCTCGACAAACGTGGCATGGTGCTGTGGTCGAACTTATTCCACGTCGGCATTCTGGGGATTTTCTTCGGTCACTTCTTCGGCATGTTAACCCCGCACTGGGTATATGAGTCATGGCTGCCAATTGCCACCAAACAGCAAATGGCGATGATCCTCGGCGGCGTGTGCGGTGTCCTGACGCTGGTTGGCGGTGCGGGCTTGTTAATTCGCCGCCTGACTAATCCACGCATCCGCGCCACCTCCAGCACCGCAGATATTTTGATCCTCAGCATTTTGCTGATCCAGTGCCTGCTGGGGTTGAGCACCATTCCGTTCTCCGCCCAACACCCGGACGGCAGCGAAATGCTGAAGCTGGTTGGCTAGGCGCAGGCGGTTGTCACCTTCCACGGCGGCGCATCGGCACATCTCGACGGTGTCGCGTGGATCTACCGTGTGCATCTGGTGCTGGGCATGACCATCTTCTTACTGTTCCCGTTTACCCGTTTGGTTCACGTCTGGAGTGCGCCGGTTGAATATCTCACCCGCCGCTACCAGGTGGTGCGTTCCCGCCGTTAATCTCATCACACACAGCCAACGCACTGCGACGCCGGGTTTTTTATGTCAATCCTAAGCCTGTGACAATAATTTTCTAAACGCCATCTCAACAATCATTATCTTTACGCGCAATACCTTATCGTCACGCGTTATATTACGCTCCATTAAAAGCAAACTGAATGATGAGGTAAAACAAAACCATCCACGACTATCCGTTTAATATCGTCAAAGACGATACGGAGATATTCGCTTTATTGCATATTAATAAATAATCTTGTTATGGCGAGGCTCCTGAATAAACATAAGTTATCGCCCAGGTGGTATCGAGAGAGACCATCACAGGGAAATACAGGCATCCATCGAATCAAGGTGTTGCCAAGATAACTTCTGACGGTTCAATACCGTACAGATACGTTGTTCAGTGCTAAAACCGGGACGTAGGGATTTATCTCAGCTTTTCCTGTTTTGTTCGCCCTATAAGAAAGTTTCTATACCCAAAATAATTCGAGTGGCTTGTAGGCGGCAACTGAGCGAAGCCCCAGGAGCTGACTCACGTCAGTGACTGGGGTGAGTGAAGGCAGCCAACACCCAAGCAACTTGAAGAATGACGGGTATATAGGGAAAATAAAATGTCTTACATTAATGCAACCGTAACCTGTACCCGCATTGAACACACCGGCGGTGATATTATCTCGAATTACATGTCGAGAGAATTTATTGCCCTGCCCGAACATTTAAATGTGAAAGAAGCGCGTGAACTTTTTTTACAGCAATTAAATGATGATCATTTCCCGTGCGCTGTTTTTGTGGTTTCCGGTGATAATCTGCGTGGAATATTATCGACCCGCAAATTACTGCAAGAGCAGGACGACAACCTGCCAGTGACGCAGTTAATCAGCACGACCTTGTTTCATGTCAGCCCTGACGATATGCGATCCGTCGCCGCCGGGTTAATTGAGAAACATCATCTGACGCTGCTGCCTGTGATTGAAAACGGCAAACTTACTGGCTGCCTGAATGAAAAAGAAATTGCACAACTGTTGGCTGATGAAATCACCGAAGATGCGCAGCGCCAGGGGGCAACGCTACCGCTGGATAAACCGTATCTGGAGATAAGC
>JBOFJM010000304.1:0-19598 GCA_051656825.1 Kluyvera sp. | reverse complement strand
CTCAGCTATTTGATCTCTACCAGCAAGCCCCGTTGCTGGTGGACAATGTGATGACCACGTTGGGTATACAGCGCTTCTGTACGGCATCGTCCTGATGGGAACTCGCCCTGGCGAGTGATGCCTGAAGATAATTCATTTAGCGAACACGGCTCTGTTAAGCACCTCTGGCTTCTGTCATTTTATTCCTCTATTCATCATTATCTTATTGGGGTATTTATGGCTCAGCGGTCTTTTATCTCCCGTCAGGTTGGCGATTTTCAGGTTACAGCGCTCAGTGACGGTAATATGTCAGCCAGCCTGTCGTTGTTATCGGGAATAGACACCACCGATGCCGGTGAGATACAACGCAGCGCTGGTATCTTCGAGCCTGAGGATATTCATATTTACGCGTATGTTATTCGTGGTCGTGGCAAAACTATTCTGGTGGATACCGGTACTGGTGGGGTGAATAACGTTGGCGGGCAACTAAAAGCTAATCTGCTCGCTTTTGGCATTCAGCCAGGTGAGGTGGATATCCTGCTATTGACGCACGGGCATCCTGATCATATCGGTGGGTTGTTGAATGATGAAGGTGAGGCAGTGTATCCCAACGCGCAACTTTATCTGCATCCTCTTGAAGCGCAGTTCTGGCAGGATGATGAAGCGCTTGAACGGGCGAATGAGCGTGTGCAGCGTAACTTTGCGCTCATACGGTGTACGTTGGCGGTCTATGGGGAGCGAGTCCATATTTTGGATGAACAACCGGTCATTGAAGGCATACGTACCGTTCCGCTCCCTGGCCATACACCGGGGCATACTGGATTCTGTATCGACTCAGCAGGTGAAAAACTGCTTATCTGGGGAGATATCGTTCACTACCCGCATATTCAGACAGCACATCCTGATGTCGCGATTGCATTTGATTTTGACTCACAGCAGGCGAAAGCATCACGCAAAATGATATTGGCAAAGGCTGCTGAGGAAAAATTGCTGGTGGCGGGGATGCACTTTGGCGGGACAGGGTTTGCACAGGTTGTTGCAAGCGGGCAGGGCTACCGTATCGTCTACGCAACGGTATAAAAAGAGCAATAAAAAAGGCGCTTCCCCATGCCGAGTAGCGCCTTCAAAATTAAGCAATTAACTGATGAGAATCAGTTCATGCCATATTTTTTCAGTTTCTTACGCAGAGTACCGCGGTTGATGCCCATCATCAGGGCTGCGCGGGTCTGGTTACCACGGGTGTATTGCATCACCATGTCCAACAGGGGCTGTTCTACTTCAGCCAGTACCAGCTCATACAGATCATTAACATCCTGACCATTCAGTTGAGCAAAATAGTTCTTCAGTGCCTGTTTAACCGAGTCACGCAGGGGTTTTTGGGTTACCTGATCCTGAGAGTTAACGGTAGAAACGGTCAGTACGTCAGAATTTACGCGTTGTTCGAACATAGTTCTGTCAGCTCTTTATTTCTATTACGCAAAATTTTCGAAGTATGCCTCCAACGCCTCCAGCTGTTCGCTGGTATCTTCAATGGCGTTGAATGTGCGCCGAAACTGGTCATTTGGAGCGTGTTCCTGGAGATACCAGGATACGTGTTTACGTGCAATTCGGTACCCTTTTGCGTGACCATAAAAGTCATGCAATTCCCGAACGTGCGCGCAAAGCAAGCGCTTCACCTCTGCCAAAGGCAGCGGGGGCAGCAGCTCCCCAGTGTCCAGATAGTGCTGGATTTCCCGAAAGATCCAGGGTCTTCCCTGAGCCGCACGTCCTATCATCAGGGCATCAGCCCCCGTATAGTCGAGTACAGCTCTGGCTTTAAGCGGGTCAGTAATGTCGCCATTCGCGATAATCGGAATGGAAACGTTCTGCTTAACTGCCCGAATGCTGTCGTACTCAGCTTCTCCGTTAAACAAGCAGGCGCGAGTGCGTCCGTGAATAGTCAGAGCCTGAATGCCACAGTCTTCAGCCAGTTGGGCAATTTCTACACAGTTACGGTGCTCAGGAGCCCAGCCAGTGCGAATCTTAAGTGTGACAGGAACGTCCACCGCCTTTACAACCGCGTTCAGGATAGCCTTCACCTGATCTGGGTATTGCAGTAGGGCTGAGCCTGCGAGCTTGCGATTCACCTTTTTTGCCGGACAGCCCATATTGATATCAATAATTTGAGCGCCGCTTTCCACATTAATGCGGGCGGCTCCGGCCATCTCTTCAGGATCGCTACCGGCAATTTGCACGGTTCGAATACCTGGTTCATCAACGTGCACCATCCGTAGACGAGATTTATCACTCTCCCACACCTGTGGGTTGGAGGACATCATCTCAGAAACGGTTAAGCCTGCTCCCATCTCGTAGCACAACGTCCTGAATGGTCTGTCAGTAATGCCAGCCATGGGCGCTGCGATCAGGCGATTTCTAAGCTGGTGTTGTCCGATGCGCATGAGTTAAGAAATGACCATACTGTGACTGCAAGGCGGCGTATATTACGCATTTTTTGCACGAGATGAAAGGCCAAACTTTGAGCAATCCGATGTTGTAGATCAATGAATCTCGGTGCTGGGAGCTAATCACAAATAAATATCTATATTAATCATCACATTAAATAAAAGTGGATGATTTGTGCGCATTAAGAAAATCATAAAACTTCTCGCGCTTTCTTCTGCGCGGCATGGTCTGCATCTCGGAAAAGGGTGATTTTATGAACGAAAATGCAACAAGAAATGCGATCTGCTTCGCATTTATGGTGAAGATAGGGAGACTTACAGGGGAAAATGCGGCCCGTAGGCCGCATTGAAGAGGGATTATTTTTTGCGCCCGGTGATTCGACACCATTCTTCTTTCTCAACGACAGCATCGAGAGAGAAAAGGTCGGCGTAGGCTTCACAAACGCTCTCAGCCTGGCTTGCCAGAATACCAGACAGGCCCAGCAGGCCGCCTGTAACTGGCAGTACGCTGATTAATGGTGCAAGCTCGCGTAATGGGCCTGCTAGGATGTTAGCGACCACCACGTCGGCTTTCATTGCTTCTGGCTGATCCTGCGGCAGGTACAGCTCCAGGCGCTCGGAAACACCGTTACGCTCAGCGTTATCACGGCTGGCTTGAATCGCCTGCGGATCAATATCGATCCCGATGGCTTTTGCCGCCCCCAGCTTCAGCGCAGCGATCGCCAGGATCCCAGAGCCACAACCAAAGTCGATAACCGTTTTACCGGCCAAATCCAGCCCGTCGAGCCATTGCAGGCACAGAGAGGTGGTTGGGTGAGTACCCGTACCAAACGCCAGACCAGGGTCGAGCATCACGTTGACCGCGTTGACGTCTGGCACATCGCGCCAGCTTGGGCAGATCCACAGACGCTCGCCAAAACGCATCGGATGAAAGTTGTCCATCCACTCGCGTTCCCAGTCTTTATCTTCCAGTTGTTCGATTTTGTGCGCAAAGCCTGCGCCCAACAGCGGATGCTGTTCAAGCAGCGAAACAACCGCCTTCATGTCGGTTTCTGCATCGAACAGGCCGATAACGTCGGTATCGCCCCACAGGCGAGTTTCGCCCGGCAGCGGCTCAAATACCGGCGTGTCATGCGTATCCTGGAAGGTGATAGAAACCGAACCGGCCTCCATCAGCGCATCGCTAAGATCTTCGGCATTTTCGCCGGTAGTGTTCAGTTTTAGTTGGATCCACGGCATGGCAAAACTCTTTATTTATCAGTAGAAATTACGGCAGCCTGTGGCACGGATTGACCAAAACGGTTCCCGACCACAAACGCCAGCAAACTTAGCAGTAACGAAGGCACAATCGGATGGAAGCCCAGATACTGAATATTAAACGTCGCCAGCACGGCGTACAGCACACCGCCGACAATCATGGCGCTGAGCGCTCCGGCCGCATTGGCGCGTTCCCAATAAAGCCCCAGCACTAACGGCCACAGGAATACCGCTTCCAGGCCACCGAATGCCAGCAGGTTCAGCCAGATAATCATCTCTGGCGGGCGCCATGCAGCCAGCATCATCAAAATCCCCAGCACCAGCGTGGTCCAGGTCGAGATGCGTTTCAGATGGCGCTCATTCTCCATTTTAGCCGGACGCGCGCTAAGCCACAGATCTTTAATGATTGTCGCTGAAGCTTGCAACAGGTGGGCGTTTACGTTCGACATAATAGCCGCCATCGGCGCGGCAAGGAACAAACCCGCCGCCCACGGCGGCAATACCTGCACCATTAACGTTGGGATAACCAAGTCCGGCACGGTCAGATGTGGTAATACAGCGCGGCCCAGCGTGCCTGCCAGGTGCATCCCCAGCATCAACAGCGCGACGACGATAGTGCCGATAATAATCCCACGATGAACGGCCTTGCTGTCCTTATAGGAGATGCAGCGAACGGCGGTATGCGGCAGGCCAATAACCCCAAAACACACCAGCACCCAGAACGAGGTCATAAAGGTGGGCGTGAGAATATCGTCAGCCCCGTGAGGCGATACCAGCTGTGGGTTTATCTGTTCCAGGGTTTCTACGGCATTATGAAGCCCGCCCGCCGCATGAACGACGCCAACCAGCAGCACGATTGTGCCAATCAGCATCACCATACCCTGCATCGTATCGTTCAGCACACTGGCACGGAACCCGCCAAAAGCGGTATACAGCGCGATGGTAATGCCGAAGATAAGCAGCCCGGTTTCGTATTTGATGCCTGCGGCGGTCTCGAGCAGACGCGCGCCGCCAATAAACTGCACGGCAATCGCACCCACAAATGCGACCAGCAGGCTGATACTGGCAATCCACACCACGGCGCGGTTCTGATAACGCGCTTGCAGCATATCGTTGAGGGTTATCGCGTTATAGCGTCGTGCCAAAATAGCGAACTTTTTACCCAGCACGCCCAGCGAAAGCCAGATGGTAGGCACCTGGATCATCGCCAACAGTACCCAACCCAACCCGTATTTATACGCCGCGCCAGGCCCGCCGATAAACGAGCTTGCGCTGATATAGGTGGTGGTCAGCGTCATCGCCAGCACCAGCCCGCCCATAGAACGGCTGCCGAGGAAATATTCGCTGAGGAACGTGCCGGTACTGCGTTTACGCATGGCGTACAGCGACAGGCCAAACACCACGACCAAATACAGCACCAGCACGATGATAATTTCAGTTTGCATCGCTATCCTCCAGCGGGATGTCACGGAAGATAAAGCGCACCATTAACCAGCACAGCAAAATAAAAATCAGCGGCATTAGCAGGCAAGCCATCTCAAACCAGTGCGGTAGGCCGGTGAAGCCCTGCGCTGAGCCTGGTAGGTAAGCACTTGCTA
Organism: Kluyvera sp.; assembly: GCA_051656825.1. Classification (GTDB taxonomy): domain Bacteria; phylum Pseudomonadota; class Gammaproteobacteria; order Enterobacterales; family Enterobacteriaceae; genus Kluyvera. The sequence continues at coordinate 14,323 of JBOFJM010000304.1, read as the reverse complement.
ACCATGCAGCAAGATAGAGAAGGGTTAGCCCCAGCGCCCAGCGCGCCTCTTTATGGGCCTGAACAAAACGTTTGTCCATTTTTTGTCCCTTGTGGATGAAGAAAGCGGGGATTGTACCGCAAGGAAAAGATGAGGGGAGAGAAAAAGAAAAAAGGCCGGATTATCCGGCCTTTTGCTGCGAAAACAGGATTATTTTTCCTGCAATCCGAGTTTTTTCTCCAGGTAGTGGATGTTAGTCCCACCATGCTGGAAGTTCTCGTCGCTCATAATACGCATCTGCAAATCAACGTTGGTTTTGATACCGTCGATGATCAGCTCTTGCAGCGCATTCTTCATGCGAGAAATCGCGATATCACGGGTTTCACCGTAGCAGATAAGTTTGCCGATCATTGAGTCATAGTACGGTGGCACAGTGTAGCCCGCGTAAATATGAGACTCCCAACGAACGCCAAAACCGCCTGGTGCGTGGAAACGCGTGATTTTACCTGGGCTTGGCAGGAAGGTGTCCGGGTCTTCTGCGTTGATACGGCATTCCACCGCATGGCCGCGAACGTGCACTTCTTCTTGCTTGATAGACAGCGGCTGACCAGCAGCAATACGCAGCTGCTCTTTGATAAGGTCTACGCCGGTGATCATCTCGGTAACCGGGTGCTCTACCTGAATACGGGTGTTCATTTCAATGAAATAGAACTCGCCGTTTTCGAACAGGAACTCGAAAGTACCCGCGCCACGGTAGCCGATATCCACACACGCTTTCGCGCAGCGTTCGCCGATGTAGCGACGCAGTTCCGGGGTAATGCCCGGTGCTGGTGCTTCTTCGACGACTTTCTGGTGGCGACGCTGCATGGAGCAGTCACGTTCAGCCAGATAGATAGCGTTGCCCTGACCATCGGCCAATACCTGAATCTCGACGTGGCGAGGATTTTCCAGGTATTTCTCCATGTACACCATGTCGTTGTTGAATGCAGATTTTGCTTCCGCTTTCGTCATGGAAATGGACTGCGCCAGTTCAGCGTCGCTGCGCACTACGCGCATACCGCGACCGCCACCGCCACCGGAGGCTTTGATGATAACCGGGTAGCCGATGCGTTTAGCATGGGCGCGGTTAGCATCCATATCGTCGCCCAGCGGGCCGTCGGAGCCCGGTACGGTTGGGACGCCCGCTTTTTTCATCGCGGTAATCGCAGACACTTTATCGCCCATCAGGCGGATAGTGTCGGCTTTCGGGCCGATGAAGATAAAGCCTGAGCGTTCAACCTGCTCGGCAAAGTTGGCGTTCTCAGAGAGGAAACCATAGCCAGGGTGAATAGCTACTGCCCCGGTAATCTCAGCGGCGCTGATAATCGCCGGGATGTTCAGATAGCTTTTTACGGATGGAGCCGGCCCAATACAAACCGTCTCATCCGCCAGTAATACGTGTTTTAAATCGCGATCCGCAGTGGAGTGCACTGCGACAGTCTTGATGCCCAGTTCTTTACAGGCACGAAGAATACGCAGAGCAATCTCGCCACGGTTGGCGATAACAATTTTATCCAGCATCTTCGCCTCGTTACTCGATGACGACCAGAGGCTCGTCAAATTCAACCGGTTGACCGCTTTCTACCAGGATTGCTTTCACAGTACCTGCTTTATCGGCTTCGATCTGGTTCATCATTTTCATTGCTTCAACGATGCACAGGGTGTCGCCAACGTTAACTTTCTGACCAACTTCCACGAATGCTTTCGCGTCCGGGCCTGGGGTGCGATAGAAAGTACCAACCATCGGGGAACGTACGATGTGACCACTGATTTCAGCTGTAGCCGTGGCTTCAACTGCGGCTGGTGCGGCGGCAGGTGCCTGCTGTTGCATTACAGGCGCTGCATAAGCCTGCTGCATCACTGGAATGCCGGTGTTCGGTGCTGCGCGGCTGATGCGCACAGACTCTTCGCCTTCAGAAATTTCCAGTTCGTTGATGCCAGACTCTTCGACCAGCTCGATCAGTTTTTTAATCTTACGAATATCCATGAGTGGGTTCCGTACTCTTTGTTTAGTGTGATTGTGACAGGCGTTTTACGGCCGTCTGTAAAGCGTATGAATAACCGTCAGCTCCTAGCCCACAGATAACGCCAGTCGCGATATCAGAGAGGTACGAGTGATGACGGAACGGCTCACGCGCATGTACATTGCTGAGGTGAATCTCGATAAACGGGATGCTCACCGCCAACAACGCATCGCGAATAGCAACACTTGTGTGCGTAAACGCGGCCGGATTGATCAGGATATAGTCCACATTGTCTTTAGCCTGATGAATTCGGTCGATGATTGCGTACTCGGCGTTAGATTGCAGGTGCTCAAGCGAGACATTTAGCGCTTCGGCTTCCGTATTTAAGCGGCTAACGATCTGGGAAAGCGTCAGCGTGCCGTACTTCTCTGGCTCGCGGGTGCCTAACATATTCAGGTTCGGGCCGTTCAAAAGCAAAATGCGAAACTTGTCAGTCATTGTGCTGCTATCTCCTGCAATTCTCGGGTAAAAAACAAAATATACCTTCGATGCGCGATTGTCACCTTTCCAGGGGGCTAAAATCCCTGTCAGGTAAACCAAGGTCGCACATTATAACTATTTCGTAGCATTTGGCAGCTAAATACTGGTCTTATCAGGGAAGATTATCAACCGCTATCGTGTAAAGAACATCTAACGATAAGAGAATTGCGGTAAACCGCACATATCACGAAACTAGCGCCACCATTGGCGAAACTTCTTATATCTGAACGCTAACAGCGCGATTGCGCACCCGGCATAAAGCAGTGGTTGCGGCGAGATAATCTTCACTGACCACAAGAAATGTATCGGCGCGAGAATCGCCACCAGATAGACGAAGTTATGCAAAAGTTGCCAACGTCGGCCCAGTTTTCGCTGCATACTCTGTGTCGATGTGACCGCCAGTGCCAGCAGAATGAGCCAGCAGGCAAATCCCAGCAGCAAATAAGGACGCGATACAATCTCCTGCCCTAATAGCGGCAGGTTCTGAATGCCCAGCTCAAGTAAGCTGTAGCTCGTAAGATGCAGGGTCGCCCACGCAAAACACCATAGCCCCAGTAATCGGCGGGTACGGATCAACAGCGGTTGCTTAGCGTAGCGCGCCAAAGGGGCGACTAACAAGGTCGCCAATAGCAATTTCAGAGCCATCCTACCGGTAAAGTGTTGAATATCCTTAGCCGGGTCGGCGCTGAGTTGCCCCTGTGAGGCAGCCCAAAATAGCCAAACAAACGGTAAGAAGGCTGCAAGATGCAGCAAAACCTTCAGCCAGGTCACCTGTTTGAGCGTCAAACGCATTAAAAATTCTCCCGCAAATTAAGCCCGTGATACAGCGATGCTACCTCATCGGCATAGCCATTAAACAGCAATGTTGGCTGACGCTGGACATCAAGAATGCCGCCTGCGCCAATAAAACGCTCGGTTGCCTGTGACCAGCGTGGATGGTCAACGTGTGGGTTCACATTAGCGTAAAAACCGTATTCATCCGGTGCGGCCAGGTTCCAGGTGGAGTCTGGCTTTTCACGTGTGAGCATAATACTGACTATCGACTTAATGCCTTTAAAACCGTATTTCCACGGCACGGTGAGACGGATGGGCGCGCCATTTTGTGGCGGCAGCGCTTTACCGTACACGCCAACGGTTAGCAATGTTAGCGGATGCATCGCCTCGTCGAGGCGCAGCCCTTCTACATAAGGATAAGCAAGGCCGCCGCCGATAAATCGATCCTTCTGTCCGGGCATGTTTTCCGGCGAATAGAGCGTTTTAAACGCCACATATTTGGCGTTGCTGGTGGGTTCTACGGCGGCGAGCAGTTTATGTAATGGGAAACCAATCCACGGTACGACCATTGACCAGGCTTCGACGCAGCGCATCCGGTAGATTCGTTGCTCCAGCGGGAAACGTTTAGTCAGGTCGTCGTAATCGAGTGTCAGGGGTTTTGCCACCTCGCCGCCGATGGTCAACGTCCAGGGATTGACCGGTAGACTCCCGGCATTGGCGGCAGGGTCGGCCTTATCAAGGCCAAACTCATAGAAGTTGTTATAGCCGGTGACTTTATTTTCCGGTGTTTGCACCAGCGTGTTCTGCCATTCGGCGGGCTTGGTAAAGGTTAACGGTGGGCCAGACGGCGCGGCAGGGCGATCGTTGCCTTTAAACCAGTCGGTCAGGCTGGAGGCGTGCAGGGGGAGCGCCGCCGTGGCGGTGCTGATACCCAGAATCTTCAGAATTTGGCGACGTTGCAGCATAAAAACGGACTCTGCCGTTACGTCTGCTTCAGTCAATTTACGGGCTTTTATAACATCCTCCGTCAGGTTTTTTCTAATCATGACGGAGGAGTGCGATTATCGCGAGTTCACCTTGCAAAATAAGTGATTAGGCGATTTTCACCAACGTGCGGCCTTGAATTTGATTATTGATGATTTTGTCTGCAAATTCAGGTGCTTGGGCGATATTTATCTCGGTTGCGCTCTGCGCGAAGAAGCTCTCCGGCAAATCAGTAACCAAACGTTGCCACGCCTGAGCACGGCGCGCGGCTGGCGTCATCACCGAGTCAATGCCCTGTAAACGCACGTTACGCAGAATAAATGGCATCACAGTCGTCGGCAGCGTGAAGCCACCGGCCAGGCCGCAGGCCGCGACGCAACCGCCGTAGTTCATCTGCGCCAGCACTTTGGCTAACACTTTATCGCCCACGGTATCGACCGCGCCCGCCCAAATCTGTTTTTCCAGTGGGCGTGTTTCAGCGAACTCGTCGCGGCCGAGAATGCGGTTCGCGCCCAGCGCGCGTAAATAGTCGTGGGTGCTTTCGCGACCGGATACCGCCGCCACCTGGTAGCCCAGTTTGTGCAGCAGAGCAATCGCCGTGCTGCCTACGCCGCCGCTTGCGCCGGTAACCACAATTTCACCGTCTTCAGGGCGAATACCGGCATCTTCCAGTGCCATGACGCACAGCATGGCGGTAAAGCCAGCAGTGCCGATAATCATTGCTTTACGCCCATCAAGGCCCGCAGGCAGCGCAACCAGCCAGTCACCATTGACGCGCGCACGTTCAGACAAGCCGCCCCAATGGTTTTCACCTACGCCCCAGCCGGTCAGCAACACTTGCTGGCCAGGAGTAAAGCGCGCATCGTCGCTGGCGTGAACCGTCCCAGCGAAATCAATCCCTGGTACCATCGGGAAATTACGGATGATTTTCCCTTTACCGGTGATGGCCAATGCATCTTTATAGTTCAGGCTAGACCATTGAATATCGACGGTCACATTGCCCTGAGGCAGCAGACTGTCGTCAACGGCCTTCACTGCGGCGATGGTTTTGCCATCCTGCTGTTCTAAGAGGAGTGCCTGCATAACCCTTCCTTACATGGACTGATAGTGAAAAAATTTACCCAGGACTATACTCGCTTATCATAATTTGATGGCGATTTGGCGCAATAAATTGCCAGTTCTGCCAGGTTTGGTAGTATGCCGACCTTGTTTGATAGGTTAGTGCTTACTTATGGTAAGACACGGACGACGACGCCCGATACGCCATCAAGGAACGAATTAACCCATGGAGTTAACTCAGGGATGCGATTAACGACCAAGTTTTCAGCTTTTTTCACGCTTCTGACCGGGCTTACTATCCTGGTGACGTTAATCGGCTCCTCGTTGAGTTTTTATAATGGCATACAGTATAAGACAGCGAAACGAGTGCAGGCAGTGGCGACGGTGCTTGATAACCGTCTCATTAATACCCCATTTGATAAGCTAGACGGTCAGCTTGATGAAATGATGGCACCGCTGGATATTGTGCGCGTCGATTTCACACTGCACGGCAAAACGCTGCTTCACCATATCCGTAACAGTAGTTACCTGCCGATGGGAAGTCACCAGCAGCACCGCGAAATAGCCGTGCCCTCGGTGAAGCATCCGGGTATGGTCATCCATCTGGTCTATCTGGATCCGATGGCCAACTATTTCCGCTCATTAATGACCACTGCGCCGCTGACTATCGCGATCGCCTTTATGGTGCTGGTGGTCTTTATCGCCGTTCGTTGGCTGCGTCGGCAGTTGGCGGGGGAAGAGTTACTGGAGATGCGCGCTATTCGCATCCTTAACGGCGAGCGCGGGGCGAAAGCAAAAGGCAACGTTCATGAATGGCCTGCGCGCACCAGCAGCGCGCTGGATGTGCTATTGTCGGATGTTCAGTTTGCCAGCGAACAGCGCAGCCGCCTGGATACGCTTATTCGCGCTTATGCGGCGCAAGACTCCAAAACCGGCCTCAGCAACCGGCTGTTTTTCGATAACCAACTGGCGACGCTGCTCGATGACCAGGAAAACGTCGGCGCGCACGGTATTGTGATGATGATTCGCCTGCCAGATTTCGACTTCCTGCGCGATAACTGGGGGCGGGCGGCGGCGGAAGAGCATGTCTTCACGCTGATAAACCTGCTTTCTACCTTTATTATGCGCTACCCCGGCGCACTGCTGGCGCGCTATCGCCGTAGCGACTTCAGCGTTCTGTTGCCGCACCGCACATTAAAAGAGGCCGACAGCATTGCCGGGCAATTATTAAAAGCGCTTGATGGGTTGCCGCTGACCAAAATCCTCGACCGTGACGACATGATGCATATTGGTATCTGCGCGTGGCGTAGCGGGCAGTCCACCGAGCAGGTGATGGAACATGCCGAAGCCGCAGTACGGAATGCGGTGTTACAGGGTAGCAACAGTTGGTCCATTTATGACGATTCATTGCCGGAAAAAGGGCGCGGGAACGTTCGCTGGCGCACGTTGATTGAGCAAATGCTGAGCCGTGGCGGCCCGCGTATTTACCAAAAGCCCGCGGTTACGCTTGAAGGGAAAGTACATCACCGAGATCTTATGTGCCGCGTCTTTGATGGTAAGGATGAGGTGATTGCCGCCGAATATATGCCTATGGTGTTGGAGTTTGGCCATGGCGAGGAGTATGACCGTCAACAAATCTCGCGGCTGATCCCTTTCCTCAGTTTTTGGCCGGAAGAAAACCTGGCGATTCAGGTCACCGTTGAGTCGCTTATCCGCCCACGTTTTCAACGCTGGCTGCGTGATACATTAATGCAGTGCGAAAAATCGCAACGTCGACGGATTATTTTTGAACTTGCAGAGGTAGATGTTTGTCAACATATCACGCGTTTGCAACCGGTCGTTCGTTTAATACATGCTTTAGGTGTTAGGGTGGCGGTAACGCAGGCAGGTTTAGCCTTAGTAAGTACTAGCTGGATTAAGCAGCTTGAGATTGAACTTATTAAGGTTGATCCGGTATTAGTGCGTAATATTGAAAAGCGTAGTCAAAACCAGTTGCTGGTGCAAAGCCTGGTCGAAGCCTGTAAAGGAACGTCAATACAGGTTTTTGCCGCAGGTGTCCGCAGCCGGGGCGAGTGGCAAGTATTGACTGAATGTGGAGTTTTCGGCGGTCAGGGCGATTTTTTTGCTGCTTCACAGCCTCTTGACTCAAATGTGAAAAAATATTCGCAAAGATATTCGGTTTGACCTGCTGTTTAACGTGTTTATCACGTAGAATAACGCGCGCGGTTTTTTCCGGGAGTGTGCATGTCTGCTCGCTGGTAAAAGACGCATCATGCATGTGACGACCTTTGACAGGTACAAATTCAGGAAGGAGCGGCAGTGAGTCTCCCTGCACTGAAGGAGTCAGGTTGAATTTGTAATAAAGGTAACGAACTGCACTAATTTTCACCGTTGCAGATGATTTTTGCGCCTTGTCGCTGCTGCGTGTGGTTGGTAAAGTAAGCGGATTTTGTTTTCCGCCCCAGCTTTCAGGATTATCCCTTAGTATGTTGAAAAAATTTCGTGGCATGTTTTCCAATGACCTGTCCATTGACCTGGGTACCGCGAATACCCTGATTTATGTGAAAGGACAAGGCATCGTATTGAATGAGCCTTCCGTGGTCGCCATTCGTCAGGATCGTGCTGGGTCGCCGAAAAGCGTTGCCGCTGTCGGTCATGACGCCAAGCAGATGCTGGGTCGTACACCTGGTAACATCGCAGCTATTCGCCCGATGAAAGACGGCGTTATCGCCGACTTCTTCGTGACCGAAAAAATGCTCCAGCACTTCATCAAACAGGTTCACAGCAACAGCTTTATGCGCCCAAGCCCGCGCGTACTGGTTTGTGTACCGGTGGGCGCTACTCAGGTAGAGCGTCGTGCAATCCGTGAATCCGCACAGGGCGCTGGCGCTCGTGAAGTCTTCCTGATTGAAGAGCCTATGGCTGCGGCAATTGGTGCAGGTCTGCCAGTCTCTGAAGCAACCGGCTCTATGGTTGTGGATATCGGTGGTGGTACGACTGAAGTTGCGGTTATCTCTCTGAACGGCGTGGTGTACTCCTCTTCCGTGCGTATCGGTGGCGACCGTTTCGACGAAGCTATCATTAACTACGTACGCCGTAACTACGGTTCCCTGATTGGTGAGGCGACCGCAGAACGTATCAAGCATGAAATCGGTTCTGCTTACCCAGGCGACGAAGTGCGTGAAATCGAAGTCCGTGGCCGTAACCTGGCAGAAGGTGTTCCGCGTGGCTTTACGCTGAACTCCAATGAAATTCTCGAAGCGCTGCAAGAACCGCTGACCGGTATCGTAAGCGCGGTTATGGTTGCACTGGAACAGTGCCCGCCAGAACTGGCTTCCGACATCTCCGAGCGCGGTATGGTGCTGACCGGTGGTGGCGCGCTGCTGCGTAACCTCGACCGCCTGTTAATGGAAGAAACCGGTATTCCAGTTGTCGTTGCTGAAGATCCGCTGACCTGCGTAGCGCGCGGCGGCGGCAAGGCGCTGGAAATGATCGACATGCACGGCGGCGACTTGTTTAGCGAAGAGTAGTCAGCCTGAGTCCGGGGTAGCTTTCGGGCTGCCCTTGATTCCACTGACACGAGAATACGCATAGCCTATGAAGCCCATTTTTAGCCGTGGCCCATCGCTACAGATTCGCCTAATTCTGGCGGTGCTGGTGGCGCTGGGGGTCATTATCGCCGACAGCCGCCTGGGTATGTTCAGCCAAATTCGAACATACATGGATACTGCCGTCAGTCCTTTCTACTTTGTTTCTAATGGTCCCCGTGAATTGCTGGATAGCGTTTCGCAAACGCTGGCTTCACGCGATCAGCTCGAATTCGAAAACCGTGCATTACGTCAGGAACTGTTGTTGAAAAACAGTGACCTGCTGATGCTGGGTCAGTACAAACAGGAAAACGCCCGTTTACGTGAACTGTTAGGTTCACCGCTGCGCCAGGACGAACAGAAAATGGTGACGCAGGTGATCTCAACGGTTAACGATCCTTATAGCGATCAAGTTGTTATCGACAAAGGTAGCGTCAACGGCGTTTATGAAGGTCAGCCGGTTATCAGTGATAAAGGCGTCGTCGGTCAGGTTGTTGCTGTGGCAAAACTGACCAGCCGCGTGTTGCTGATTTGCGACGCGACCCATGCATTGCCGATTCAAGTTCTGCGTAACGATATTCGCGTGATTGCTGCCGGTAACGGCTGCACCGACGACCTGCAACTGGAACATCTTCCGGCCAATACCGACATTCGTGTGGGTGATGTGCTGGTGACCTCTGGTCTGGGCGGGCGCTTCCCGGAAGGTTATCCGGTGGGCGTGGTGTCATCCGTGAAGCTGGATACGCAGCGTGCGTACACCGTGATTCAGGCGCGCCCAACGGCGGGTTTACAGCGTTTGCGTTATCTTCTGCTGCTATGGGGTGCTGACCGCAACGGTACTAACCCGATGACGCCAGAAGAAGTGCATCGTGTCGCCAATGAACGTCTGATGCAGATGATGCCTCAGGTACTGCCGTCGCCGGATGCCATGGGGCCGCCGGTTCCAGCTCCAGCCACGGGGATTGCCACCCCAGCCCCTGCGGGTACTACGCCACCTAAGCTCCCTTCAGGAGGGCAATAGTGGCAAGTTACCGCAGCCAGGGACGCTGGGTCATCTGGCTCTCGTTTCTCATCGCACTGTTGTTACAGGTCATGCCATGGCCGGATGACCTGAGCGTTTTCCGGCCAAATTGGGTTCTGCTTATTCTGCTTTACTGGGCGCTGGCGCTGCCGCACCGGGTGAATGTGGGGACGGGCTTCGTGATGGGTGCCATACTGGATCTGATCAGTGGTTCAACGCTCGGCGTGCGCGCGCTGTCGTTGAGTATTGTGGCGTATCTGGTGGCGCTTAAATATCAGCTATTTAGTAACCTGGCGCTTTGGCAACAGGCGCTGGTGGTCATGCTGCTCTCGCTCGCAACGGATATTATTGTTTTCTGGGCAGAGTTTTTAGTGATCAACGTCTCTTTCCGACCTGAAGTGTTCTGGAGTAGTGTAGTAAACGGTGTGCTCTGGCCGTGGATATTTCTTCTGATGCGTAAAGTTCGCCAGCAATTTGCCGTTCAATAAGGTCGTTATGGTATCTCTCTATCTTGCTTCTGGTTCCCCACGTCGTCAGGAACTTCTTACTCAGCTTGGCATAACGTTTGAGCAAGTGGTTCCCGGTATTGAAGAACTGCGCCGCCCGCAAGAGTCGGCTCAGCAATACGTGACGCGCCTGGCGCGCGCGAAAGCGCAGGCGGGTGTTGCCTTGACCCGTCAGGATCTCCCCGTTCTTGGGGCGGATACGATCGTTATCCTCAACGGTGAAGTGCTGGAAAAACCGCGTGACCCTGCTCATGCAGCAGCGATGTTGCGTCGGCTTTCAGGAAATACCCACCAGGTCATGACCGCCGTGGCGCTGGCCGATAGCCAGTATACGCTCGACTGCCTGGTCGTCACCGAAGTGACGTTCCGGGCACTCTCTGACGAGGACATCGCAGGCTATGTTGCGAGCGGAGAACCTCTAGATAAAGCAGGTGCATACGGTATTCAAGGGCTAGGTGGCTGTTTCGTCAGGAAGATAAATGGCAGCTATCACGCCGTAGTCGGCTTACCGCTGGTGGAAACGTATGAGTTGCTGAATAACTTTAACTCGCTACGTGAGAAAAGGGATCAACATGACGGCTGAACTGTTAGTAAACGTGACGCCATCGGAGACGCGGGTGGCGTACATCGATGGTGGCATTTTGCAGGAAATTCATATTGAGCGTGAAGCGCGACGCGGAATAGTAGGCAATATCTACAAAGGTCGTGTCAGTCGAGTCTTGCCGGGTATGCAGGCGGCTTTTGTAGATATTGGTCTGGAGAAGGCAGCGTTCCTTCATGCGTCCGATATTATGCCGCATACCGAATGCGTGGCCGGTGAAGAGCAAAAACAGTTCACCGTTCGCGATATCTCTGAGCTGGTGCGTCAGGGGCAAGATCTGATGGTACAGGTGGTGAAAGATCCGCTTGGCACTAAAGGCGCACGCCTGACGACTGATATCACCTTGCCGTCTCGTTACCTGGTGTTTATGCCGGGGGCCTCCCACGTGGGTGTTTCGCAGCGTATTGAAAGCGAAGCTGAACGTGAGCGCTTGAAAAAAGTGGTGTCTGAATACTGCGACGAACAGGGCGGCTTTATTATCCGCACTGCGGCAGAAGGGGTGTGTGAAGAGGATTTAGCCTCTGATGCGGCCTATCTGAAGCGCGTCTGGACCAAAGTCATGGAGCGCAAGAAACGCAACCAAACCCGCTATCAAATGTACGGTGAGCTGGCGCTGGCGCAGCGTGTGCTGCGTGATTTTGCCGACGCACAGCTGGATAAAATTCGCGTCGATTCGCGTCTAACCTACGAAGCGCTGCTGGAATTTACCGCCGAATACATCCCGGAAATGACCCGCAAGCTGGAGCATTACAGCGGTCGCCAACCTATTTTCGACCTCTATGATGTCGAAAACGAAATTCAGCGCGCGCTGGAGCGCAAGGTTGAGCTGAAGTCTGGCGGTTATCTGATAATCGACCAAACGGAAGCGATGACCACCATCGACATTAATACCGGAGCGTTTGTTGGCCACCGTAATCTCGATGACACCATTTTCAATACTAATATTGAAGCGACGCAGGCGATTGCGCGTCAACTGCGCCTGCGCAACCTCGGCGGTATCATTATCATCGACTTTATCGATATGAATAATGAAGATCACCGTCGTCGCGTTCTACACTCTTTGGAGCAGGCGCTGAGCAAAGACCGGGTGAAAACCAGCGTTAACGGCTTCTCACCGCTGGGGCTGGTGGAGATGACCCGCAAACGCACCCGCGAGAGCGTTGAACACGTGCTCTGCACCGATTGCCCGACCTGCCACGGGCGCGGCACGGTGAAAACCGTCGAAACGGTGTGCTACGAAATCATGCGTGAAATTGTGCGAGTACATCATGCTTATGATTCCGATCGTTTCCTGGTGTACGCCTCCCCATCCGTCGCCGAAACGCTGAAAGGCGAAGAATCCCACGCGTTGGCGGAAGTTGAAATTTTTGTCGGCAAGCAGGTCAAAGTACAGATTGAACCGCTCTATAACCCGGAGCAGTTTGATGTGGTTATGATGTAATTACGCAGCCTGCTGCAACCCAAGGAGAGATGCGTGAGGCGATTGCCGGGGATTTTACTGCTCACCGTAGCTACACTGATTGTCATTGTCGCGCTGCTGGTGAGTGGCCTGCGTCTCGCCTTGCCGCATCTGGATAAATGGCGTCCGGCGCTGCTTTCAAAAATAGAGACGGCCACCGGCCTGCCGATATCCGCTTCCCAAATTCAGGCGAGCTGGCAAACTTTTGGCCCGACGCTTGATGTGCGTGACATTAAAGCGGGCTTAAGCGACGGCGGTAAGCTGTCCATCAAACGTGCCTCGATGGCGCTCGACGTTTGGCAAAGTCTGCTGCACATGCGCTGGCAGTTCCGCGAGCTGACCTTCTGGCAGCTCCAGATCCACACCAATACCCCTTTGCAAAAAAACAACGGCGGCGATGGCCTGAAAGGCGATCGCATCAGCGACCTGTTTCTGCGCCAGTTTGACCACTTCGTCTTGCGTGACAGTCACCTCAGCTTCCTGACGCTTTCCGGCCAGCGCGCTGAGTTGGCCATTCCGCAACTGACGTGGGTGAACGATAAAAACCGTCACCGCGCTGAAGGCGAACTGAGCCTTTCCAGCCTCACCGGCCAGCACGGGGTGATGAAAGTGCGCATGGATTTGCGCGATGAAAATGGGCTGTTGAATAAAGGCAGCCTGTGGTTGCAGGCCGACGACATCGACGTTAAGCCGTGGCTGAACCGCTGGATGCAAGACAACATCGTGCTGACCCGCGCGCGCTTTAGTCTTGAAGGCTGGGCATCGCTGGATAACGGAGAAATTGCCAGCGGCGATGTGTTGCTGAAACAGGGCGGGGCAAGCTGGGAAGGCGACCAGCGCACGCACCAGTTGGCGGTGGACAACCTCACCGCGCACCTGTCGCGAGAAAAAGAGGGTTGGGAGCTTCGTATTCCTGACACGCGCATCACCATTGACGATACACCGTGGCCGCGCGGGGCGCTGGCGTTGGCGTGGGTTCCGGTGCAAGAAGTGGGCGGGGCAAACCATCAGCGTAGTGATGAACTGCGTCTGCGCGCCAGCCACCTGTCGCTGGCTGGGCTGAACGGCCTGCTGCCGATTGCGGAAAAATTATCTCCGCAGGTCGCCGATATTTGGCGCACCACGCAACCCAGCGGCATGATTGATGCGCTGGCGATGGACATCCCATTACAGGACACCGGCAAAACCCGCTTTAATGCCCGCTGGGACAACCTGGCCTGGAAGCAGTGGGAGCTACTGCCGGGCGCAGAGAACGTGTCTGGCAGATGATTCTTCTTGTTGACAGGCTTATTAAGGCTGAGATGACTCCATATTTATTCTACACAGATTTTGTGGCTCAGATAAGGTCCAGTTCTGGTTTATTTCTTTGCTCTTGGCTGACATGTGGCATTGCTATGGCCTGCTTGTGGCCCAGATCTGGCAAACAGGAGTGGGCCACTCAAGGACCGTAATTCATTGCAGCATGTGGGCCAGATCAGGATTCCACATGTGCCAGATGTGGGCCGGATCTGGGCCGACACAATGTTGCTATGTGGGTAGATTCAGTTCAAGGGATAGTTTACCCAAAAATGAACCCTTTATTAACCCCCTGGAGCCGTGTGGAGCACTTTTATAATGGATGGATGCACTTTTTTGGGCTGCCACTATAAATCTTGGAAGAGCCAGGACATTTATTAATATAACTCTGATTGTGTTCGTCTGATAGAAGAGTGTCATAGACACCTAGGATGACCTGAGGGAGAGTAAATCATGGGATAATGTTCATATTTGGGTGAACTATCCCTTTAACATCTGTTTGTTTTCCACAGAG
>JBOFJM010000303.1:0-2081 GCA_051656825.1 Kluyvera sp. | reverse complement strand
CGCCATTTTTCAGGATGATGTCCTGAACGGCTTTCAGCTCTTTGCCTTGCAGCATGTAGCCGCCGTGGCTTGCAAAACGTTCGCGAACTGCATCGTATACGGAATCAACAACAACAACAGACTGCTCAGAAGCACAGATTACGCCGTTATCGAAGGTTTTAGACATCAGTACAGAAGCGACGGCACGTTTGATATCTGCGGTTTCGTCGATAACTACCGGGGTGTTACCTGCGCCCACGCCGATCGCTGGTTTACCGGAGCTGTACGCGGCTTTAACCATGCCTGGACCACCGGTCGCGAGGATCAGGTTGATGTCCGGGTGGTGCATCAGCGCGTTAGACAGTTCGACAGACGGTTGATCGATCCAGCCGATCAGATCTTTTGGTGCACCAGCAGCGATAGCAGCTTGCAGAACGATATCCGCAGCTTTGTTGGTGGCATCTTTCGCACGTGGGTGCGGAGAGAAGATGATAGCGTTACGCGTCTTCAGGCTGATCAGCGATTTGAAAATAGCGGTAGAAGTCGGGTTAGTGGTTGGTACGATACCGCAGATGATGCCGATCGGTTCAGCGATGGTGATGGTACCGAAAGTATGGTCTTCAGCCAGAACACCACAGGTTTTTTCATCTTTATAGGCGTTGTAGATATATTCAGACGCGAAGTGGTTTTTGATCACTTTGTCTTCAATAATACCCATGCCGGATTCGGCAACAGCCATTTTTGCGAGAGGGATTCGAGCATCTGCGGCAGCCAGGGCGGCGGCACGGAAGATTTTGTCTACTTGCTCTTGAGTGAAACTGGCATATTCACGCTGGGCTTTTTTTACGCGCTCTACGAGTGCGTTAAGTTCAGCGACATTAGTAACAGCCATAATGCTCTCCTGATAATGTTAAACTTTTTTAGTGAATCATCTGCTCGAAAAGTCAGTATAGACAAATCACTTGCAGCTGGCGAAAAAGCTAAGAAAACAATGTGTTATCCACGAACTGATTCACTGATTTACTAAAAGAGCTTCGATTTAGCCAAGGAGCTTACCTGATAAAGAAGGGCGTTTTTTATGACGCTGACTCTCTTTCGGTGTAAGCAGATTACCCACTTCTGAGTACGAATTTCATGATCTAAATCAAATTCACGCCAAGCTGACACCTTTCAGCATGGGGCTTTTAGCAAACTGTATGAGCTGTTAATCAATCGTGTGTTATAGGAAGGTAGACATTAGCATAGTTTATACAAATGCATAACACTCTGTTTTATCCCTCTTTTTGTAGATAAATCTAATGAACCTTGCTTATAAAACAGGTATTGTCAGCGCAATTCACGGTTTGCTGTTCGTCAACTACAACTTTTGATGGTGTTACGGGGTCAATGTGATTCAAACGCTGTTTGATTTTCCAATCTTCTTTAAATTCTTTATTGGGCTGTTTGCGCTGGTTAACCCAGTAGGGCTGATCCCCGTATTCATTAGCTTAACGAGCTATCAGACGGCAGTGGTGCGTAACAAAACCAATCTGACGGCGAGCCTGTCGGTGGCGATTATTCTGCTGACTTCACTATTCCTTGGAGATTTCATCCTTCAACTATTTGGTATTTCTATCGACTCCTTCCGTATCGCTGGCGGGATTCTGGTGGTGACCATTGCGATGTCGATGATAAGCGGCAAGCTGGGTGAAGATAAGCAGAATAAGCAGGAGAAATCAGAAACTGCTGTGCGCGAGAGCCTTGGCGTAGTGCCTCTGGCGCTGCCACTTATGGCGGGACCAGGGGCAATCAGCTCGACTATTGTATGGGGCACACGCTATCACTCTCTCTCGTACCTGATCGGTTTTTCGCTGTCTATCGCGCTGTTTGCTGGGTGTTGCTGGGGCATCTTCCGCATTTCACCATGGTTAGTCCGTATGTTAGGTCAAACGGGAATCAACGTCGTGACCCGCATCATGGGTCTGCTATTAATGGCGCTGGGGATTGAATTTATTGTGACGGGTATCAAATCTATCTTCCCTGGTCTGGTGGGATAAATATTTAGACGCGGCAATATGGCATAAGCCCTGTTGCCGTCGTTAATATCAGAAAAACATATCGCT
>JBOFJM010000302.1:0-1817 GCA_051656825.1 Kluyvera sp. | reverse complement strand
CAGTTTCACTGATCCAGACAATCGGCCCGCCGCGCGACAGCGTCAGCATCAGCAGGTTTTCGCTGTACGTGGAGTGAATGCCCCATTTCTGGTGCGGCGTCAGGAAGTTCAGCGCTTTTTCCGGGACGCCGTTCGGCGGGATTTCACGCATATGGCTGACGCTGCGGGTGTCGATTGGTGGACGATAGGCCACCAGGCTTTCGCCAAAATCGCGCATCCACGGGTGATCCTGATACAACTGCTGGCGGCCTGAAACGGTGCGCCACGGGATCAGTTCATGGACGTTGGTATAGCCCGCGTTGTAGGAGACATGTTCATCTTCCAGCCCAGACTAGGTCGGGCTGGAGATTATTTTGCGCGGCTGTGCCTGGATATCACGAAAACGGATTTTCTCGTCTTCTTTGTTGGTCGCCAGGTGGGTGTGGTCGCGGCCGGTAAACTCGCCCAGTGCTTGCCAGGCTTTAACGGCGACTTGTCCGTTGGTTTCCGGGGCGAGGGCGAGGATCACCTCAGAGGCATCGATGGCGGTTTCAATGCACGGGCGGCCTTTCGCCGGGCCGTCGAGCTTGACGTAGTTCAGCTTGCCGAGGAAGTCGATTTCGGTTTGCGTTTTCCAGCCGATGCCTTTGCCGCCGTTGCCTAATTTGTCCATCAATGGGCCAAGCGAGGTGAAACGTTCGTAGGTCGCCGGATAGTCGCGCTCCACGACCATGATGCCAGGCGCAGTTTTGCCGGGGATCAGGTCACATTCGCCTTTGCGCCAGTCGGCGATATCAAACGGCTGCGACAACTCGGCAGGCGAGTCATGCTGGAGCGGCTGAAGCACCACATCGGTTTCTGTGCCCAGATGCCCCTGGCAGATTTCCGAGAAGGATTTGGCAATGCCCTTATAAATTTCCCAGTCGCTTTTTGACTCCCAGGCGGGATCGACGGCGGCAGAGAGCGGGTGAATAAACGGATGCATATCCGAGGTATTCATGTCGTCTTTTTCGTACCAGGTGGCGGTTGGCAGCACAATATCGGAGAACAAGCAGGTGCTGGACATGCGGAAATCGAGCGTCACCAGCAGGTCGAGCTTGCCTTCAATCGCGGCGGTTTGCCACTCCACTTCTTCTGGTTTCACGTCGTCGGTCGAGCCGAGTTCATCGCCCTGAATGCCGCTGTCCGCGCCCAGCAGGTACTTCAGCATGTACTCGTGGCCTTTGCCGGAAGAACCGAGCAGGTTAGAGCGCCAGATAAACAGGTTACGCGGATGGTTCTGCCCGCTGTCCGGCTGCTCGCTGGCAAAGCGGATATCACCCGATTTCAACGCCTGTACGGTGTAATCTTGCGGCGTCATGCCTGCCGCCTCGGCTTTCGCTTTGACACTCAGCGGGTTGAGATTGAGCTGCGGCGCGGAGGGCAGCCAGCCCATGCGCTCGGCGCGGACGTTAAAATCAATCAAGTGCCCGCTGTATTTCGTGGGGTCAGCGAGCGGCGATAATAGCTCTTGCGCGGTGAGTTTTTCGTAACGCCACTGGCTGGCATGGTTGTAGAAATACGATGTGCTGTTCATCTGGCGCGGTGGGCGACTCCAGTCCAGCGCAAAGGCCAGCGGCAGCCAACCGGTTTGCGGGCGAAGTTTTTCCTGGCCGACGTAGTGCGCCCAGCCGCCGCCGCTTTGACCGATACAGCCGCAGAACACCAGCATGTTGATCATTCCACGGTAGTTCATGTCCATGTGATACCAGTGGTTGACCCCTGCGCCGAGAATAATCATCGACCGACCATGCGTTTTATGCGAGGTGTCGGCAAAATCGAGGGCTATTTTTTCAATA
>JBOFJM010000301.1:0-1511 GCA_051656825.1 Kluyvera sp. | reverse complement strand
CTTGGGATGATTAACAGCCTGCAAAATAGCCTCAGCGTTACCGAGGACGGCAAAGACTCCGGCGTGCTGACGCTGAGTATGGTCGGGGAAGATAAAGACCAGATCCGCGATATTCTGAACAGCATTACCCGTAACTATGTGGCGCAGAACGTGGCGCGCAAGTCAGAGGAGGCGGCGAAAAGCCTGGAGTTTCTCGAAGTCCAACTGCCGCAGGTGCGCAGCCAACTGGATGTCGCCGAGAACAAACTTAACGCCTATCGCCAGCAGAAAGACTCCGTAGACCTGCCGCTGGAGGCAAAATCGGTGCTCGACTCGATGGTCAACATCGACGCCCAACTGAACGAACTAACCTTCCGTGAAGCGGAAATCTCCAAACTCTACACCCGCATTCACCCGGCGTATCGCACCTTGCTGGAAAAACGCCGTGCGCTGGAAGACGAAAAATCGCGCCTGAGCAAACGCGTGACCGCCATGCCGAAAACCCAGCAGGAAATTGTGCGCCTGACCCGCGATGTTGAATCCGGCCAACAGGTCTATATGCAACTGCTGAATAAACAGCAGGAGCTGAAAATCACCCGTGCCAGCACCGTGGGCGATGTGCGGATTGTGGACACGGCGATTGCTCAGCCTGGTGTGGTGAAACCGAAGAAAGCGCTGATTATTCTGGGCAGCATTATTCTCGGCCTGATGCTGTCGATTGTCGGCGTGCTGCTGAAATCGCTGTTTAATCGTGGCATCGAAAGCCCGCAAGTGCTGGAAGAGCAGGGCATTAATGTGTATGCCAGCATTCCTCTTTCTGAATGGCAAAAATCTCGCGATAGCGTCAAAAACGTCAACGGCGTTAAACGCTACAAACAGAGCCAACTGCTGGCGGTGGGCAACCCGACTGACCTGGCGATTGAAGCCATTCGCAGTCTGCGCACCAGCCTGCACTTTGCCATGATGCAGGCGCCAAACAACGTCCTGATGATGACCGGCGTTAGCCCGTCTATCGGTAAAACGTTTGTCTGCGCCAACCTGGCGGCGGTGATTGGGCAAACCCATAAGCGGGTGCTGATGATTGACTGTGATATGCGCAAAGGCTACTCCCACGAACTGCTGGGCACGACCAATGATAACGGCTTATCGGAACTGTTGGTGGGGAACGCGCCGATCGAAGGCTGCGCTAAACGCACTCATATTGCCAACGTGGATTTGATTCCCCGTGGGCAGATCCCGCCAAACCCTTCTGAGCTGCTGATGAGCGAGCGTTTCAGCGCATTGCTCAACTGGGCCAGCGCCCACTACGACCTCGTGCTGATTGATACACCACCGATTCTGGCCGTTACCGATGCGGCGATTGTCGGACGTCACGCCGGAACCACGCTGATGGTGACGCGCTATGCGGTCAACACGCTGAAAGAGGTGGAAACCAGCCTCAACCGCTTTGCCCAGAACGGCATCACGGTCAAAGGGGTGATCCTCAACTCCATTTTCCTCCGTGCGACGGGCTACCAGGATTACGGTTACTA
>JBOFJM010000300.1:0-2304 GCA_051656825.1 Kluyvera sp. | reverse complement strand
GCCATGCTATTGATGATATTGGCGGCCTGAACTTTGTCGTTGGAGAACACGCGCAGCACGCTACCCGCGCCACCGTTATAGGCGGTAATCACCGCATAACGACGCGACGTTGGGTTGTCGATGCCCCCCAGATACACGTTGCTGAGCATCGCCAGATAAGCCGTGCCGGTATCAATGTTACTGGCGGGGTCGAACAGGAAGCTGCGGCTCGGCGTACCGGATTTACCCTGCGAGCGGAACACATCTTTTCCGGCGCTGTGCTGCACCACCTGCATCAGCCCCAGTGCGTCGGAACGGCTAACTGCATACGGGTTAAAGGACGATTCGGTTTGCATAATCGCCAGAATCAGCGACTCGTCAACGCCATATTTCCGCGAGGCCTGTCGCACCATGCCCAGGTATTTATGCGCACGTTTATCAAGGTGGTTCGGCACCAGATTAATGGTCACGCTGTAAATCACGTGGATACCGCTGCTGCGTTTTTTCATCCGCGTTTGCAGCAGGTAGTCGGCAAAGCGCGCGGCGCGCCACTGCCAGCGAATGGCTTCACCGTGGTTATCGACCACCTGGCCGTACAGGAACGGCTCTTTGGAAATCTGGATATCATCGACGTCGGAATAGAGGTCAACCGATCCGGGATCGTCACCCATTAATAGCGTGGTGATGATGGCCTGGCGCAGGCGTGGGGCGGGGTCAGTACCAGCGATGGTTTCAACGGTGATAGTACCGTCGTCGAAGTTAATGTGACTGCGGGTTTGATAGCCGTCGGTGTACTTAACGTAATCCTTCGGGCCGGCAATCAGCACTTCGTTAAAGCCCCAGATATTTTCGATGTTATGGGCAAATTGCCCCATCAAAATATCAAAACCGTTGGTGTCTTTTTCCCAGGCTTCGTTATAGGCAACGCCTTTTTTGTTCGAGCCAGAGCATGAGACAAGCAAGGGCGCAATCAGCGCCAGAGCAAATAATTTTTTCATCATTCCGGGAGCGCGTGTTGTTTTGTTGTCTTAAAGGGCCGCGAAGCCCTTATTGTTTTTCAGGCGGAGTGTAGCCTTCAATGTGCACATCTTTGCCTTCAAACAGGAAATTGACCATTTCCTCTTCCAGAAGTTTGCGGTGTTCTGGGTTCATCATATTGAGTTTCTTTTCATTGATGAGCATGGTCTGCTTGTGCTGCCACTGCTTCCAGGCCTCTTTTGAGATCTCGTTATAAATGCGTTTACCCAGTTCACCGGGATAAAGCTGGAAATCCTGCCCTTCGGCGTCTTGTTGCAGGAAAGTACAAAAAATCGTTCTGCTCATAATCAATCCTCTTATTTCGCCGCTCGTTAAACGAGTGAATCGGCGCGTAACTGCTGCAACAGGCGCTCAACCGGTGCGGCCAACCCCACCGAGGGCGGCTGGGCTAAGTTATACCAGAGAGCGCTGCCTTCATCCATGCATGACGTGAATGAGGACACAGTAAGCCACATTGGCACAATGTCCAGATGGAAATGGCTGAAAGTGTGGCGAAACGCGGTAAGTTGGCTCAGCGTATCAGCAGGGATTTGGCGCGCCGCCAGCCACTCACGCAGCTCCTGTTCCGTGCTGAACTGCGGGAAACAGTATAGACCGCCCCACAGGCCGCTTGGCGGACGCTGCTGTAAAAACACCTCGCGGTCATGCTGCATCAGCAGAAAATAACCGGTACGTTCTGGGATAGTCTGCTTCGGCTTTTTACCCGGATACTGCGCCCAACTGCCGTCGGCGGTGGCCAGACAGCCATTTTCCAGCGGGCACAGCGAGCACTTAGGTTTAGAGCGGGTGCAGACCATCGCGCCTAAATCCATCATCGCCTGGTTAAAGCGTGAAACGCCGAGGGCGGGCGTGACTTGCTCGCTCAATTCCCACAGCCGTTTTTCGACCTCTTTTTTCCCCGGCCAACCGCCTACCGCGTAGCAACGCGCCAGCACGCGCTTCACGTTACCGTCGAGGATCGGAAAATGCTTGCCGAGCGATAATGACAAAATCGCGCCTGCGGTCGAGCGGCCCACGCCGGGCAGCGCCGCCACTTCTTCGAAGGTTTCCGGGAAACGCCCGTGATGCAGTGTGGCTACCTGTTGCGCTGCTTTGTGCAGGTTACGCGCACGGGCGTAGTAACCGAGGCCAGTCCACAGATGTAGCACGTCATCAAGCGGGGCGTTGGCTAAATCGGTCACCGTCGGAAAGCGTGACATAAACCGCTCAAAATAAGGGATAACTGTGGCAACCTGCGTTTGTTGCAACATCACCTCAGACAGCCATACTTTGTAAGGCGTCTTTTCA
>JBOFJM010000299.1:0-11658 GCA_051656825.1 Kluyvera sp. | reverse complement strand
CACCGCTTTTACGCGCCGAGGCCGCAATCTCCAGACCAATCCAGCCACCGCCGATAATCGCCAGTTTTTGGCTGTTCGCCAGCCGGGCTTTTAGCCTCTGTGCGTCCTGCCAATGGCGTAAGGTATAAACCTGCGGATGCTTCGCCCATGTGGCGTCCGGCAGCCGCGCCCGCCCACCGGTGGCAAGTAAAAGGATGTTGTAACTAAGCTGTTCACCGTTGCTCAATTGCACCGTTTTCCCGCGACGGTCGATAGATTGCGCGCGCAGCGGGCGACGCCAGCTCAGGTTCAGCGCCTGTTGGGCATCTTCGCTGAACAGGCGTGGCAAGGCGGCATTCGGCTCCAGCAAAGAGGCTTTCGACAGCGGCGGGCGCTCGTAGAAATCCCACTGCTCTTCTGCCACCACGCAGATTTCGCCGTCAAAGCCTTCGTCACGCAGCGTTTTTGCCGCCCAACCGCCCGCCTGGCCGCCGCCGATAATGACTATCCGCGTCGTCATACCGCCTCCGGTTTTTTCTGCTGACGACGGGTGTCGTGGTCAATTCCGCCTTCCACCGCCCATTCGGTAAAGGAAACCAGCGAGTGTTCCAGCTCGCGCGGCTGCCAGTTTTCAGTCAGGTAGTCGTCGTTGGTGTAATACTCAAACGCGCCGCCGGTGGGGCTGTTGACGTACCAGAAATAGGCCGATGACACGGGATGGCGACCGGGGCCAATAAAGGTGCTCCAGGCGTTTTTGTTCATTGCGATGCCGCCGCCGATAACCTCGTGGATATCACGCACGGTAAAGGCAACATGGTTCAGGCCGCGCTTGCGGTTAGGCAGTTGCAGTAAAAAGAGGTTGTGATGACCGCCGCGCACACCGCAGCGCAAGAACACCGCGCGGTTGATGTAACGGTCAGAAACCTGGAAACCGAGCACGTCACGATAGAATTTTTCAACCGCCGCTAACTCCTCAACGAAGAACACCACGTGCCCGACGTTAATCGGCTGGGCATGGGCGTAAACCGGGCTTGGCGTGTCGATGCGGCGCACATCGCCCCACTGGTTAATTGGCTCGACGTTCAGCTCAACCGCCATCTGCTGGCTCACCTGCACCCGCAGCGTCATACCGTTCGGGTCGCGGCACTCCAGCGATTCCCCTAAATCACGGAAACCAGGCTGCTGCTCGAGCTTCGGGCGCAGCGCATCTAAATCGTGCTGACTGGCAACCGCCCAGGTCATGCGGCGCAAGGTGTTACCCGCTTCAAATGCCGGTGGCAGGTTTGGGCTATCCGTCGGGTTCAGCTCCACGCGCGCCCCGCTCAGAGTGGTAAAACGTTGCCCGCTGGCATCGCCCGTCAGGCCAAAATCACGCATAAATTTGGCGCAATGCGTCAGGTTATCGACGCCAAATTCCAGCTTTTCAATTCCGATTACGCTCATCGTTCGTTGCCTCATTTACCGGTCGCTGCCCAAATTTGGGCGTAAAACATGCCCGACGCAGTGAAGCGCCTGACGTTAACGTGTTGATTTAACTGGCCTGTGAAAGATGTCCTAAGAAGCCAGAAATTTTGTCCGCCGCCATGCGAACCTCGGTTTGTAGCCGTTCCCGCGAGCTTTGCGGGATCTCCTCTGATGGCACCAGAATGCTCACCACCGCCGCCACGCGTCCGCTGCGGTCATACACCGGGTAGACAATCGAGGAGATCCCCTGGCGGTAGAAGGATTCGCCAATCACGTAGCCCCGCGCTTTGTCTTGCTGCACCATTTGCCACAGCGCTTCACGGTCATAAAGCTGCCCCGGCGTGTTGCCCGGCAGGCGTTCGTCCGGGAACAGGTGTTCAAAATCGCCGCGAGAAAGGTCGGTCAGTAACATGCGCCCCAGCGAAGTGCAGTGCACCGGCAAACGAGTGCCAATACTCACCTGGTTAATCCGCGAACCGGCGGCGCTGACGCGGGCGATGTAGATAATGTCGCGCCCATCGCGAATGGCCAGATGGCTGCTGCACTGGCTGATATCGCGCAGTTGTTCAATTACCGGCTGCCCCACCTGCGCCACATCCAGCGAGGCAATATATTCAAAGCCCAGCCGCAGCACGTTCATGCCCAGCGAAAAGGTATTGGTGCGCGCGTTGCGCTCCAGAAACCCCATATATTCCAGCGTTTGCACCACGCGATAGGCGGTGGCTTTCGGCATATCCACCAGCCTGTGCAGCTCGGCAAAGGTCAGTTCGCGATGCTGCTCACCAAAGGCCAGCAGCAGTTGTAGCCCGCGCTCCAGCCCCGGCACCAGGTATTTCACTTCCTGACTGTTTGCCATTTCGACCTCGTGAATCAGTTAAAAACAAAGCCGCCGTTGACCGGGATCAGTTGTCCGGTAATGAACCCTGACAGGTCGCTTAATAGCCACACCACGCTACCGGTAACGTCTTCCGGCTGCTGCACGCCGCTCAGCGCACGGCCATTTTCATACAACTGATGGCGCTCGGCAGGCACATATTCGGTGGCTTCAACACGGGTTAAACCCGGCGCAATAGCGTTGATACGAATGCGTTTTTCGCCCAGTTCGCGCGCCATTGAGCGAGTCATCGCAATCACCGCGCCTTTGCTGGCGACATACGCCATCAGGCGCGGCGCGCCCCACAGCGCCGTGTCGGAGGCCACATTGACGATACCCGCCCCTTCGCGCAGCAGCGGAACCGCCGCGCGGGTGACAAGCCAAGTGCCTTTGACGTTAACGCTCATAACGCGATCCCACAGATCCGGATCGTAATCGAGCATGTTTTTGCCGCCCACGCCGGTCGCCAGCGCGGCGTTGTTCACCAGCCCGTCAATGGGCCCCTGCTCGCCAATGGCGCGGAAAACCGTGTCAATAGAGTGGGCATCCGCCAAATCAATGGGGTGAGATTCAATACGCAGCCCTTGCTCGCGCAGGCTGTGAGCGCGTTCTGCCAGTTCCCCCGCCAGAATGTCGCACATCACCACCGTCGCACCTTGCTCGGCGCAGGCTTTGGCAAAGTGATAGCCCAGGCCGCGCGCCGCGCCGGTGACGACAATACGTTTGCCGTTTAGCAGGCCGTTCATCAGGCAGCACCTTGCTGTTGTTCGCGAATGGCTAACTGCTCTTTGGCAGCTTTTTGCATCATGCGGCGCAGGCGTGAAAGCCCGACGTCATGCTGATACAGGTATTCATGTTCGCGGGCGTTGGGCGCCAGGCTTTCCAGTACCACGCGGTCTTGTTCCAGCACTTCCCAGTGCAGTTTTTCGAGGCGGTTGCGGTACATGAAGCGCCACATGTCGCGCTGCCAGCCCTGCACGCGGCGAATACGCCAGAAGAATACGCGGCAGTTGTCGTTGTCTTCCGGCACAACCATGCCGACGATAAAGAAGTGCCCGCCTGGCCCAAAGCGCTTTTTGTACGGAATCGACAGGCGCATCCAGAACGTGCCGCTGTTGCCGAGTTCTACCCAGTCAAAGTTGACGCCGCTCTGGCCTTTTTTCTCGAAGATAAAGCCGGTTTTCGTCGGCTGTAGCACCATGTCAGCTTTGCGATCGCCTTCCGCCATCGAGTGCGACGACGAGTGCAGATAAGTGCCGTGCATCGGATCCATCACGTTTTCCAGCGCGTACTGGTAGTTGCATTTCCAGGCAGCGGTGCAGAGAAAGTGGCTGTAGGTATCGCTGTCGGCCAACTCCGCCGGGAAGCTCAGCTCGTCTGGCTGTTGGTCAGCGGTCACGCCAAACCACAGGAAGATAGCGCCGTGCGCTTCCTGTACGTTGTAGCTGCGCACGCACTGTTGGCCCACCAGCGGGCATTTGTCTACCGCCGGGACATCCTTCACTTCGCCGTTACCCGCGACTTCAACGCCGTGATACCAGCAGGCGATGCGGTCGCCAAGATTCCAGCCCATCGACAGGCGCGCACCACGGTGCGGGCAGCGGTCTTCCAGTGCTTGTACCAGGCCATCTTTGTTACGCCAGACGACGATTTGCTCGCCCAGGCGGGTGATGCCAACTGGCGCAGACTGGACTTCCCAGCTTGCCAGTACCGGATACCACAGGCCGCGCAGGCCCTTGTCGAGATAATGTTGTACGGTTGTCGTCATCGCCCTGTCCTCAGTAGCCGTTAACCTGTAAAAATGCCTGGAAGCTGGCGTCGCTCCACGCTTCGCCCTGCTGGTCGTGCATCTTCAGCGCATTCAGGCCACTCACCAGTTCCGGCAGGGTTTCAGCGCCCTGTTCAAATAAATCTTCCAGCGTGGCGATGAGTTTCAGTTCCCAGTTTTCCGGGACGCGGCTGCGGGTTTGCCAAATCAGATTGGTATAATCACCGGGCTTATGAATGGCACCGTTGCCGCCTTCCGCTGGTGGGGTAAACTGGCGGCTTTCCGGCAGCGCGGGGTTGATGTTCAGGGTGTCGCTCATGCCACGGTCTCCTCGATAAAGGTAATCTGAATCTGGTTTTCAAAGACTCGCACCGGATAACGGTTGAGGTTTCGGCCACCGGGGCCATGCAGGCATTGGCCGGTTTTCACGTCGAATACCGCTTCATGCAGCGGGCATTCCACCTTGCCGTCTTCGACAAAACCCTGGCTCAGCAGCGCATAGGCGTGGGGGCATACGTCTTCCAGCGCGTAATATTCGCCGTCGATTAAATAAACGCCGATCTCTTTGCCTTCGACGTTGCCGCTAAAAGGGAAATCTTCCTGTACTTGTTCTGCGTCACACACGCCTATCCAGCTCATCGCGATCCTCCAGGCTTTTGTTTCATATATGAAACTTTGTTTCTTATTTAATACGCTCAATATAAAAGCGGTGAAGAATTTGTTAATCGAAACGCATTTAATTAGCTAAGTGTGCAAACGATCACGAAAAAATGCAGCAATATGAAATTTTCATAATTGAGCTGCGATAAATACGTTTTATTAATGGCCTCTCATTTTTAATAATAAATATTGACTTCTTCTTGCATTGATCTCTATGAATTATAAATCACGAGCATCAAATAGTTTCACCCGTGAAACACAGTATTATTTTATCGTTATTAAACAATGAGTTTCATATATGAACCATTTTAGTAGCGTGATAATAACCTCGATATAAATATCATCAGATAAAAATCATAAAGGCGGAAGTGATGACGGCAAGATGGCAAGGAACAATCGCATTACTATTGTTAATAATTATTTCCTACGTTGACCGGGTAAATATCTCGGTGATGATTCTTAACCCAGGGTTTGCCGCACATTTTCAGTTAAATGAAAACAGAATGTTACAGGGAATGCTGATGACATGCTTTCTCCTGGGTTATGGTTTTTCAGCTTTATTATTAACTCCAGTTATAGAAAGCAAACTGCATTACCGACAGGGTTTATTAGCCAGCATTATGATTTGGGCGGTCGTTTGCGCCATATCACCGCTGTTAGGGTCGCTGATGGGGATGTTGGTCGCCCACGTGATTCTGGGCATTGCCGAAGGGCCGCTGTTTTCGCTTAAAACGCGTTTTATCAGCGATAACTTTAACGCCGACGAGATAGGCAAACCCAATGCGGTGACTGCGCTAGGGGTCTCTTTGGGGCTGGCGGTGGGGTTCCCGCTGGTCACCTGGCTGATGGCACATTTGGGCTGGATGGGGTCGTTTTACGCGCTGGCGCTGCTGAATCTAGTGCTGAGCGGCGGGTTAATCTGGCGCTTTCTGCCCGCGCCGCGCGTGGTCAGCAAGCAGGCTAAGCCGAGCTTTAGGCAGACCTTTTCCCTCGCCTGGCAAACGCCGTTGCTGGGCTGGATTTTATGGGTTGAAATCGCCACCCTCAGTTATCTGTGGGGCAGCAGCGCCTGGCTACCGGCATGGCTGCGCGATGAGCACCACTTCTCGCTCCACGCGACCGGTTTGCTGGCGGCGATCCCTTTCCTGTTAAGCCTGGGGTCAAAATTTCTCGGCGGCGTTCTGCTTGATAAAATGCGCCCAGAACAAGCGCCAATACTGTTTGTAGTGGGCGGTTTGCTGACGGCGCTTTCCGTGGTGGCACTGATGTTAAGCCACCAGCCTGCGTTGCTGGCGCTGTTTATGCTGTCGGCGAATGTGTTTTGGGGGCTACAGGGCGCGGCTATTCCTGCCGTTATCCAGCATCATGCTGCCAGAGAAGCGGTGGGTAGTGCCTATGGGATTATCAACGGTATTGGTAATATCTGCGCGGCGTTTATTCCGCTGGTGATGGGAATGGTGATGAAATCAGTGGGGTCGGTCAGTTCCGGTTTTTCGGTTCTGGTGGTGTCGCAGATAATCACGCTGCTCGCCGGAGGAATGCTACTGCTGCGCATGCGTCGCGCAGCAGTAGCCAGCACGTAAGGCTTATTTGCCTTTTTTCGCCGCCTGGATATAGAGCATTTCCAGCGCCAGCGTTGCCGCCGCCAGTGCGGTAATTTCGGACTGGTCGTACGCCGGAGCCACTTCCACCACGTCCATGCCAACAATGTTGAGATCTTTCAGGCCGCGCACCAGTTTGATAGCGCGGTCTGAAGTCAGGCCGCCAATCACCGGCGTACCGGTTCCTGGCGCAAACGCTGGGTCAAGGCAGTCGATGTCAAAGGTCAGGTATACCGGCATATCGCCGACGATTTGTTTTACCTGAGCGATGATGTCGTCAACGCCGCGATCGTTCACCTGGCAGGCATCCAGCACGGTGAAGCCATTGTCTTTATCGAACTCGGTACGAATACCAATCTGTACGGAGTGGTTCGGGTCAATCAGCCCTTCGTTCGGTGCTGTGTAGAACATCGTGCCGTGGTCAAATTCGCAGCCGTTGGCGTAGGTATCGGTGTGGGCGTCGAAATGCACCAGCGCCATTTTGCCGAAGTGCTTAGCGTGCGCGCGCAGCAGCGGCAGCGTCACGAAGTGGTCACCGCCGAAAGAGAGCATCCGCTTGCCCGCCGCCAGCAGTTTTTCTGCGTGCGCTTGCAGTTTTTCGCTCATTTCGCGGGCATCGCCGAAGGCATAAACCAAATCGCCGCAGTCAACCACGTTCAGGCGCTCGCGCATGTCGAAGTTCCACGGGAAGCGGTTGTGCTCCCAGGCCAGGTTGGTCGAAACCTGACGAATCGCCGCAGGGCCGTGACGACCACCGGCACGACCAGAGGTCGCCATATCAAACGGTACGCCAGTAATCACCCAATCGGCATCGCTGTCGTACGGCTGGAAGTTCATCGGCAGACGTAGAAAACCAAACGCGTTGGAAACCAGGGAGTTATCGTATTGATGACCTAAGGTGCTCATGTGCTGACCTCTTATAAAATCACGGTAAAAAAAAATCCCCTCCGCGTCGTTAGGCCCGACGAGGAAGGGATTGATTTGCGAATTGCGTATTTACGGCAAATTATCGCCGTTATTTTGTACGGATTCAAGTAAGTATCGCTAATGTCGCCGGATGGCGGCGTACCTTGTAGGCCCGGTAAGCGCAGCGCCACCGGGCAACAACGGCTACTCGTCTTCCAGATAAGTATAGCCGTACAAACCCGCTTCAAACTCTTCCAGGAACTGCTGTTGCAGCGCTTCGTCCAGGCCGGTGTTTTTCACCTGGTCGCGGAACTGAGTCAGCAGTTTGTTCGGGTCAAGCTGAACGTATTGCAGCATGTCTGCCACGGTGTCGCCTTCGTCGGACAGCTCCACTTCTACGCTGCCGTCAGGGAACACAAACACGTCAACCGCTTCGGTATCACCGAACAGGTTGTGCATGTTGCCGAGAATTTCCTGATACGCCCCAACCATAAAGAAGCCCAGCATTGGCGGGTTCTCTGGGTCATATTCCGGCATCGGCATGGTGGTCGCAATACCGTCACCATCGACGTAGTGATCGATAGAGCCGTCAGAGTCACAGGTGATGTCCAGCAGCACTGCGCGACGTTCCGGCACCTGGTTTAAGCCTTCCAGCGGCAGAACCGGGAACAACTGGTCGATACCCCATGCATCCGGCATTGACTGGAACAGCGAGAAGTTGACGTAAATTTTATCCGCCATACGTTCTTGCAGCTCGTCGATAATCGGACGGTGCGCACGGTTGCTTGGGTCGAGCTGTTTTTGCACTTCATGACACATGCTCAGATAGAGCTGCTCTGCCCAGGCGCGCTGTTGCAGGTCAAACGTTCCGGCAGAGTAACCAAGATGGATATCGTGCAAGTCCATCTGGCTGTCGTGCAGCCATTCACGCAGCGAACGGCGGTTGCCAGGCTCGTGCATCTCTTGCCAGGTTTCCCACATGCTTTGCAGCGCGCGCGGCGCATCGTCTGCTGGTGCGGTTGGCTCGGTATATTCGTTACGTTCAACGCCAATAATATTGGACACCAGCACCGTGTGGTGAGCAGTCACCGCACGACCAGACTCGGTAATCACCGTAGGGTGCGGCAGGCCGTTTTCTTCACAGGCATCGCCGATAGCCCAGATGATGTTGTTGGCGTACTCATTCAAACCATAGTTGACCGAGCAATCAGACTGCGAGCGTGTACCTTCGTAGTCCACGCCCAGGCCGCCGCCCACGTCGAAACACTGAATGTTAACGCCGAGCTTGTGCAGCTCAACGTAGAAACGGGCTGATTCACGCACGCCGGTGGCGATATCGCGGATGTTCGCCATCTGCGAGCCGAGGTGGAAGTGCAGCAGTTGCAGGCTTTCAAGACGACCTGCATCGCGCAGAATATCCACCAGTTGCAGTACCTGCGTAGCCGCCAGGCCGAATTTGGATTTTTCACCACCGGAGGACTGCCATTTACCGGAACCCTGCGAGGCCAGACGCGCACGCACACCCAGACGCGGAACCACGTTCAGGCGCTCGGCTTCTTCCAGCACGATGGCGATTTCGGACATTTTCTCGATAACCAGATAGACCTTGTGGCCCATCTTTTCGCCGACCAGCGCCATACGAATATATTCGCGGTCTTTATAGCCGTTACAGACGATCACGCTACGGGTCATGCCCGCATGTGCCAGTACCGCCATCAGCTCGGCTTTGGAACCTGCTTCCAGCCCCAGCGGTTCGCCGGAGTGAATCAGGGATTCAATCACCCGACGATGCTGGTTGACCTTAATCGGGTAAACCAGGAAGTAGTCGCCGTTATAGCCGTAAGATTCACGCGCGCGTTTGAACGCGGCGTTAATGGAGCGCAGGCGATGTTGCAAAATCTGCGGGAAGCAGAACAGTGCGGGCAGGCGCTGCCCTTGCGCTTCGCGGGCTTTTACCAACTGAGCGAGATCAACGCGCGCTTCCGGTACATCCGGGTCTGGGCAGACGCTAATGTGCCCCAGCTCGTTGACGTCGTAGTAGTTATTGCCCCACCAGGCAATGTTGTATGTGCGTAGCATTTTGCTGGCTTCCTGGGAGCTCATCGCAACCTCCTGCATGGAACGTAGTACACCGCGTTCGCCTGCTGACGAAAGCGAATCCAATGAAATGTCGTCAGACATAGCGAACCTCAATTATTTATAACAAGTGTAAAACAGTTAACTACTATCGCAGCGTAACGTTGCGATAACAACCCATAAACAGTCTGATAAGGCAGCAGAACATGCTGACGCACCGACTGTGCGACCGGTTTCTTATTCATATCATTGTAAAACACGCACCTGAAGCCGAAATGACGGTTCAGCGAAACCACGAGAAAACTCTTGTCATCACAAGAGCGCCCTTGTTCAGTCTTCAGTTACCGACCGGCTCTGGAGTCCTGAGAAGCGCCGAAATGGGTATAACATCGGCTGGTATGCAAAGCAGAAATGGGAGTTGCGAGGAACATGTTCGCGCCAGAACGGCACGACAAAATTGGCAGAATACAACGGTTCATTATCTCGTATCACCTCCACGGCCGCCCCGTAAGACGAACCAAAAGCCAAAGCAAAAGTTTTAGCCCGGCTGGAAGTGGCGACACGGAGAAAACCGTGTGCTTTTTAGGTATGAGCCGCGCGCGGCGTTTTATACCGATAACCCAGCAAAAATGCAAAATATAAATGTGCAGATTGCCGACAGTGTCAGGAAAAATTTCCATCATATAGATCAGGTGAATGTATTCGATCTCAAAAAACACTGGAAATGAAGTGAACAACTGACCTAAAATAGCCATCCAGATGTTAATCCATCTATACCGATTAACACTCAGACTGCCAGTGA
This sequence comes from Kluyvera sp., assembly GCA_051656825.1. Classification (GTDB taxonomy): domain Bacteria; phylum Pseudomonadota; class Gammaproteobacteria; order Enterobacterales; family Enterobacteriaceae; genus Kluyvera. Next base: position 1,528 of record JBOFJM010000299.1, on the reverse strand, counting down.
CATCAACCTATAAGTCCGTGGTAGAATCTTCCACCTAGGCTATTCAGTACAACAGTTTGAGCTAACCAAATTCTTATTGGGTGAAATTAAATATGGCAAAACACCTTTTTACGTCCGAGTCTGTATCTGAAGGGCATCCTGACAAAATTGCGGACCAAATTTCTGACGCCGTGCTGGACGCGATCCTCGAACAGGATCCGAAAGCCCGCGTAGCGTGCGAAACTTACGTCAAAACCGGTATGGTGCTGGTCGGTGGCGAAATCACCACTAGCGCATGGGTTGATATCGAAGAGATCACCCGTAAGACCGTTCGCGAAATTGGCTATGTGCATTCTGATATGGGCTTTGATGCCAACTCTTGCGCCGTCCTGAGCGCTATCGGCAAACAATCCCCAGATATCAACCAGGGCGTTGACCGTGCCGATCCGCTGGAACAGGGCGCGGGCGACCAGGGCCTGATGTTCGGCTATGCGACCAACGAAACCGACGTGCTGATGCCAGCGCCTATCACCTACGCACACCGTCTGGTGCAGCGTCAGGCTGAAGTGCGTAAAAACGGTACTCTGCCGTGGCTGCGCCCGGATGCGAAAAGCCAGGTAACTTTCCAGTACGACGATGGCAAAGTTGTCGGTATTGATGCGGTGGTTCTGTCTACTCAGCACGCTGAAAGCATCGACCAGAAATCACTGCAAGAAGCGGTGATGGAAGAGATCATCAAGCCGGTACTGCCTACCGAATGGCTGAACGCATCGACCAAATTCTTTATCAACCCAACGGGCCGTTTCGTTATCGGTGGCCCAATGGGTGACTGTGGCCTGACCGGTCGTAAAATCATCGTTGATACTTACGGCGGCATGGCGCGTCACGGCGGCGGTGCATTCTCTGGTAAAGATCCGTCTAAAGTTGACCGCTCTGCGGCGTATGCAGCGCGTTATGTCGCGAAAAACATCGTTGCCGCAGGCCTTGCTGACCGCTGTGAGATTCAGGTTTCCTACGCTATCGGCGTGGCGGAGCCAACCTCTATCATGGTGGAAACCTTCGGTACTGAAAAAGTCCCTGCTGAGCAACTGATCCTGCTGGTGCGTGAGTTCTTCGACCTGCGTCCATACGGCCTGATTCAGATGCTGGATCTGCTGCACCCAATCTACAAAGAAACGGCGGCATACGGTCACTTCGGTCGCGAAAACTTCCCGTGGGAAAAAACCGACAAAGCCGCTCAACTGCGCGAAGCTGCTGGTCTGAAATAAGCCCTGCTATTGTCGATAAGAAGCCAGCCTTGCGGCTTAATGCTGGTCAGTTAAGTTTAGTATCGCCGCCAGTTGCGCTCTTTTTTACGCCATGCCCTAAACATGCTCGGGCGCAAAGAGCGCGCAAGGGGCGGCCAGTCGCCGCCGCCCCCTGCACCCCCGGTCTCCGGCGGCAAAATCGTCGCTTCGCGATTCCCTCTGCTTATCTGTGATGTGGCCTAATGATCCTGGACACGACTTAAGGGTGATAAACTTCCCCAATACATAAGAGGTGTCCAGTG
>JBOFJM010000298.1:0-4137 GCA_051656825.1 Kluyvera sp. | reverse complement strand
CAACGAGCGTCTGGCTGCGGCCAGCGTTAATCTCGGATTCGACTTGGCAGCCGAGGAGCAAGGCAGCTACAACTGGCACATGGCGCGGCTTGGGGTTATCACGGCGTCCAACGCAAGCTCTGTTCTGTCAAAGGTTGGAAGCGCAACTCGCGACGGATACATGGCGTCACTCATCGGAGAGATTTGCACAGGCGCCCCGCTTGATGGGGATCAGCCATCAGGCAAGGCTATCGAGTGGGGCAATACTCACGAGCCGTCAGCGCGCGAGATGTTCGGGTTCATGTCAGAGGAAGCCATCGAGCAGTTCCCGTTTGTGTTTGGCGACGACATGCGGGTAGGGTGCTCGCCTGATGGAATCATTTCCGGCAAGATGAAGGGCGTGGAAATCAAATGCCCGTGGAACACTCGCTACCATGTCGAGGCGCTGGTTGATGGCCGCATCAAGAAGGAGTACATGGACCAGGTGCAGTTCAGCATGTGGGTGTCAGGCCTTAACGAATGGGAGTTCGTCAGCTTCGACCCTCGCATGCGTCGGTCTAACCTGTTTCACACCACCATCGAGCGCAGCGATAAGCACATGAAGCTGTTTGATGATGCGGTTCCTCAGTTCTGCCTTGAGATGGACCGCAAGCTGGAGCTGATAGGATTCAAGTTCGGAGACCAGTGGAAATGACAAAGGGGCCTAATGGCCCCTTTTTTTACACAACCTTTTCAGGCTCATGTGGCCATTCTGGATTTATTGGCCATCCAGGCAAAGAGCTAACCTGCGTTACTTCGTATTGGTATCTCTGCCAATCAGAAAGAAGATTTTTATGATCAGGCTTTGCATACCCGCCATCAACAGCTGGCTTTAGGATTGATATCTGCTTGCCTGAAATTTCAATGCGAGATGACTGCTCAGATTTTGCATAATCTAGAGCAGCTTTATTTTCAGCATCACTGTCTCGAACCCAATCGCTACCAGACCAAACATCATATTTAGATGTTGGAGCGATAATTGTGAATCCTTCTGGTACAGGGCCTAGTGACGATATTGTTGACGGTTTTAAAGTTGACGTGTCATAGCATGTCAAACCTCTATAGTCATTAACGTGCTCCCACAAACCAGAGGATCTAACTACTGCTTTTCCGTCAATGCTTGATGGAGGCTCATCAATATATGCGCCAGCTGGAAGTCCAGTTCCAGCAGATACCCACACTTCACGAACACCAATGTATTCACCTGTGATGTGGTCTGCACAATATGCCTTTGCCCATCCGCTACATTCGGCCCAGCCATCAGATCCCCATGTTGCAACTTGATTATCAAACTCATTCATTACGCAGCCCTCACTATTTTGTTGAACGCAATGCTTCTTGGTCTGGTTTCACCACCTCCAGCAGGAGAGCCATCAATAGCTTCGACTCCAAGCGTTGAGAACCTTCCAGTATCTGCTTGCTCACTTGAGTTATAACCAGCCTGCAATCTTCCTTGTGATGAAACTCCAGATCCGCCTGCGTAATTTGTGCTGATAAAGTGTTTGTGCTCTTTAACTTCATCCATTTGAAGAGATAGAAGCGCCCTTCCTGAGTCAACGCCTCTTCCGTTATCCCATCCCCTGATGAATTCGCCTCGAAGATCTGGAACAACGCCGCTTGGATAGCACTGAGCAAGCTTTGGATATGCTGATGTGCTAAAACCCTGACCAGAACACGAAACGAAATACATTCCGCAATCCGGCCAGATATCCTGTGGCATCTGAGCAAGAGGCCAATCAATAGGGACTCCAATAATTGCAGAGCCGTAACCGAACCCATAATCTAGAACCCAAGCAAGACACTTTGTAATCTGATTCAGTGGCCAGTCATGGTCGTCTGTGATTGGGGCGCCTGTTCCAGGGCGCACCGTTGCTATGTAGTCGAATCCTTGAGCCTGCTGTGCAGCTGATGGCTGAAATCCGAAAGACTTACCGCTTGCCCACACTGATGGCGTTGATGGCTTTACCATTAATTTAATCTCCTTGGGTATGCCCCAGCGCCATAACCTTGTGATTTGGCGTTAAGGTTCGAGTATCCAAAAGACTTGCTGCTGTCATACTGAAGGAGTAGGCGAAGTCCTACACCTGCAGCGGTAGGAATGATTTTACCACTTTTGATGAGCGCCAGCATGTTATCGCTAATGGAGCCCTCAAACATGATATCGAGGTTGCCATTCCCACCGTTGAAGCTGAACACCTTGCTTGTATCCAGCACGGCTTGCATCACTTCAACGACAGAGATGTGACTGCAATCACCGGCATTCTGGGCTGCCTTGGCCAGTATAACCTTCCGGTACTCTTCATCACCCAGTAGGTTTGATACTGAAGATGGTGCTCCGTAATACCAGTAACGACCATTTCCATAGCCAGCAGCCACAGAGTCCAAGTTTGAGTAACCAAAGTACGTGTACTTTAGGTCTATATCGACTCTTCTTGCTGCGCCAACTATCGACCCAATAAGGTCAAGCCACACCCCTCTGGCGGTGTACACATCAAGTGTCCCGATATACTCAAGCACCGCATCCTGATCGTCATACGTTCTGGCGATGGCGCGGATGATCGCCATATAGTTCGGCGACTCTGTCATCTGGTTAAGCACCAGAGACAGAGCCATATCCTGCTTCAGTGTTGTAGTCATGCCACCACCTGAATATCAATGTCAGCTTCCAGCAGTGATGGGCGTTCGAAAGGTTGCAGAACAACCTCGTTGGCAAGAGCGCCTGACTTCTTTGCAACCTGAACCAAGTTAATCTCGAACCCGCTAACCGTGTTGATTGGGCTATACAAGCGCGATGCGATTATCTTTGTGCCAACCTCCAGCCCATCCATGTACTCAATCAGCGCATCCTTAATCTGCTTGGCATAGTCAGGCGGAAGCTTCGGGTCAGCCTGAATCACGACCTTAACCTTCAGCGCTGTATCAACTGGTCGGTAGAAGTACACTGGAACCGGCTGTCGGTTGGCAGGATTGTACGGAGTCATCATGGTGGCACTGGCAGAGATGGCCGGTTGCTGGGTTCCAATACCTGCAGGCCCGTAGCTCAACATGGCGCTGGCTATTTGGTCGTCACTGCCACCGTCAACGATCACTATGTAGCTGTGCGGCTGCAAATTCTTAGCAACAGCATCGGTCTTGTTGTCATCGCAGTATGCATAAGTCACGCCATCAATTTCAGAGATTGCAGTGTAAAGCCCTAACGTTGACGCAGAAGCGCGACCTTGGCTCTTGAGCATTCTGAATCGAAGCTGAGTGTCAGTCTCGCGAGAAACGCCTGTCTGCGCTGCTTCCGCGTTTGTTACGCCAATCCATCCATAAATAGCCGTCTCAATCTTGGTGATTGACCCAGCAGTGAACCCGATACCTCCATACTCAACTGACTCAGCGATCACCGAGGCAGAGCCGTTAGGTTGAATGGTTACATCAGTTATTGTTGATACCCTATTCTTTCCGTCACTAGCCTGAGACCCGTAAGGAATGGTGCATCCGCTTGGCCCAGCAGTAACGGTAAGAGTGACAGTTGAGCGAGCTTCCTTGTTGCGGCTCTTTCCCATTAACGGAGCAAGACGATCCTGCGCAACACCAGTAACAGCATACGGGTTGAACGAATCAAGCACGACCTGCGCGTAAGAATCGTTGCGCTCCTGAAGATTGGCTGTCTGGCTAACGATGCGAGCAGGAACTGATTGCAGGTTATTTGTTACGTCAGGCAGTCCATCAGCGGCCCAGTCACCAGCAATGTCTTTGCGAAGCTCTTGATATCGTTGTTTTTTGAATCCGCTATCGTCAATAGTTGATGCCATGTATCCACCATTATGTAATCCAATATTTCATTATTGTATCAGCTTTGGAATTCACCATAAACACCAAGGTTGTGATAGCTTATGGTTATAAATAAAAGCCCCAGCTAAGGGGCTTTTGTTGCATTGTTATTGTCTATTTATGTGTCACCAATACCTACTAGCGTAAACTCTACGTCAACGTCCTGCGATGTTGTTAGCTCTATTGATATTCCTGTGCTTTTTGAAACAACTGATGCGTTATTTAACACAACACTTGGAGAGCCATCATCTATTGACATAAGGCTACCAAGATGTACTGCATTAAAGCTACTCCCATAAG
>JBOFJM010000297.1:0-3235 GCA_051656825.1 Kluyvera sp. | reverse complement strand
CCGCTTCCCACGTCTGGTGCATGACCTGGCCGGTAAGCTGGATAAAGACGTTGAATTAACTCTGGTGGGTGGTTCGGCGGAACTCGATAAGAGCCTGATTGAGCGTATTATCGATCCGTTAACGCACCTGGTACGTAATAGCCTCGATCACGGTATTGAGCCTGTTGAAGATCGCCGCGCGAAAGGTAAACCTGATAAGGGGAATTTACTGCTTTCGGCGGAACACCACGGCGGCAATATTGTTATTGAAGTTACCGACGATGGTGCGGGATTGAATCGTGAAAAAATCCTTGCTCGCGCAGTCTCACAGGGAATGTCCATCAGTGAGAATATTAGCGATGAAGAGGTCTGGATGCTTATCTTTGCCGCCGGCTTCTCTACGGCAGAAAAGGTGACGGATGTATCCGGTCGCGGAGTTGGGATGGATGTCGTACGACGAAATATTCAGGCAATGGGCGGCCACGTAGAAATCCAGTCTGAAACCAATAAAGGGTCAACCATTCGAATTATTTTGCCGCTGACTTTGGCTATTCTGGACGGTATGTCGGTACGTGTGGGGGATGAAATTTACGTACTGCCGTTGAGTGCGGTGATGGAGTCGCTACAGCCATCGGAAAATGCTCTCTATCGTATGGCTGGCGGCGAGCTAATGCTGCAAGTCAGGGATGAATATATTCCGCTAGTTGAAATGCAGCAAATTTTTAATATCAAGGGCGATGCTACAAAGGCCAGTGAAGGGATCTGTGTGATTCTGCAAACGGCGGGGCTGCGTTATGCCTTACTGGTTGATCAGTTAATTGGACAGCACCAGGTAGTCGTTAAAAACCTGGAGTTTAACTATCGCAAAGTCGTTGGGATTTCTGCTGCAACTATTCTTGGCGATGGCAGCGTAGCATTTATTCTTGATGTTGCCGCTCTCCCTAAGCTTTGCAAAGAACAAAGACTGATGGATAAAAGTATTGCTCTCTAATTGTCCCGAAAAGGTAAGATTATGAATTTTTCTGCTTCAGAGAAAAAGAAAGATGATAAAAATATTGATCAGGAATATCTGGTTTTTGCGCTTGGTAAAGAAGAGTACGGTATAGAAATTCTGAAAGTGCAAGAAATTCGCGGCTATGACCGTGTTACGCGAATTGCCAATACCCCTGATTTTATTACCGGTGTAGCTAACCTGCGTGGTGTTATTGTACCCATCGTGGATCTGCGCGTGAAATTCCAGCTTAGCTCAGCGGAATTTAATGAACATACGGTTATTATCATCCTGAACCTCAAGGAACGCGTTGTCGGGATTGTCGTTGATGGCGTCTCTGATGTCCTGTCGTTGAATCCTGAGCAAATTAAACCGGCACCGGATTTTTCTGTCACTCTGTCAACCGAATATCTGCTTGGCCTGGGGGCGATGGACGAGCGTATGTTAATCCTGGTTGATATCGAGAAATTGCTGAATAGCGATGAGATGGAGCTGGTTGAACGTACTGCTGAAGGTATGTATGACTAAATCATTTTAGTGTTAGCGCCTTAGCCTGTTCTTATTGTTATCAAGAACAGGCTTTTTTATTATTTATTCCTCCCTGAATCCCCCTGACAGACTCCCGACTTGATTACCCTCAATTCTTCACCAGCGCTACACTGCATGGCCCAAAATGGTGCGTGACTCGTCGGCAGAACCCTGCGAAATGATGGGGAAAGAGTGAAAACAGCATTGAGTGGGGGGTAAGAAAGAAGGTAAAAATGTCTGTGGAATTATCGCCGGCGAATTCTGGCCTTAAAACACAAAACGCCTGATGATAGACATAGGCGTTTTATATGCAGAAAATAGTCAATCTCTATCAGGGCCAGTCATTACCCTGCCTCGTTTCACGATTACTTGTCATTGTTATTACCCCTTGATATTTCTTCATGCAGGCGTTTAATCCGTTGAGTGTGTACTTATCTCATGGATGGTCACATGGCCGCAGTATGGGAGCGATTAAAAATATTCTTTAATAAAGTGAGGAACTGAGAGCGGCATGGAGTAATGGTATCCTTGCAGTAGTTCTGCCCCAGCCTCGGTGAGTAAAGTGACCTGCTCTTGAGTTTCAACCCCTTCGGCTATCAGGGACATATTTAATCTCCGGGCTAGCTCTACCAGGGCGCATACCGTATTTTTGTAAATCAGTTTCCCCTGATGGGCTCTGGTCAAATCACGGTCTATTTTTAAGAAGCTGAAGTTCATGATTTCCAGATACTTTAAACTGGTATGCCCGGCACCAAAATCATCAATCGCAAACTGTATACCTTCATTGCTCATCTCTTCAACCGCAACCTGGATATCATCATCTATCTCTAATACTGAGCGTTCGATAATTTCCAGCACCATATTAAAATTATCGCTAAATTTCAATGCCGCTTCTCTGAGCGGGCCGTTGGCAAGCTGTGAGCTGCAAATATTAAAGGTGAAGAAGAAGTCGTTTGGCAGGTTGCTGGCTATCGGGAGGAAGTGCTTATGAATATTATTGATTAAATCAACCGTTAGTTTATTGATATGACGGCTATTTTCTAGCTCCTCAATAACCGTACCAGGAGCATAGCAGCTGCCGTCTTTGTCAATAAAACGTAACAAAATTTCGGCACCAATGACTTCTCCTGTTATTGCCGAGACTATCGGTTGTAAATAAGGATAGGAGTTCATTTCCAAAAAACATTCTAAAGAAGATTTATGGACTGGGCGTGGTTTAAAAAGTCTGAATAGGTCGAGTTTCTTATAACGATATAGCGAATTCCAATGGGCTGATAGGTTCATATTTAATTACCTTAAATTAAAACTGGGCAGCATTTCACAAGACGATATATGAGGGTTGACGATAATGAATTGTACCTTTGTTTGTATGATTTCTAAGCCGTAAATAGCGGACAGAAATGAAAAAACTGAATAAAAAAAGCCCTGCACCTGATACGGTGCAGGGCTTTGAGACACCCAAATAAGTCGAGTCTTGCTCGTATTAACGCAGCAGAGACAGTACGTTCTGTGGAACCTGGTTAGCCTGTGCCAGTACAGTGGTACCAGCAGACTGCAGGATGTTAGAACGGCTCATTTCAGATACTTCGGAAGCGAAGTCCGCATCCAGAATACGTGAACGAGATTCAGACAGGTTGTTTACAGTGCTGTTCAGGTTGTTGATAACAGAATCGAAACGGTTCTGTACCGCACCCAGACCGGAACGCAGTTCATCAACCTGAGCCAGGGCTTTATCGA
>JBOFJM010000296.1:0-1738 GCA_051656825.1 Kluyvera sp. | reverse complement strand
CGGGGAGTATTAGAGGGGATGTTACTCTTCGTTTTTCTTATTGCTCAGGCCATGTTCGCGCAATTTATTAGCAATCGCAGTGTGCGAAACCCCCAGACGTTTTGCCAGCTTACGCGTGCTGGGATAGTTGCGATAAAGCTGAGTTAACACCGAGCGTTCAAAACGACGGGTAATATCATCCAGCGACCCTTCCATTGCCTCTTCACCGACGGCGGCGCTGGTGACATCGTGATCCGGCAGCAAGACATCCTGTGGGCGAAGTTCATAACCTTCAAGCTGGGTCAGCGCGCGGTATACCGCATTTTTCAACTGACGCACGTTGCCCGGCCAGCCGTAACGGGTGAGCACGTTATTCAGGTCGGCAGACAATTTCGGGCGGGAAATCCCCTGCTCGTCGGCAAAGCGCGCCACAAACAGTTCGGTCAGCGGCATAATATCCTGAGGACGGTCACGCAGCGGTGGCAGGTTCAGGGTCAGTACATTCAGGCGATAGTAAAGGTCTTCACGGAACAGCCCTTTTTGCACCAGCTCCACCAGGTTTTTCTGCGTGGCACAAATCACCCGCACGTCAACGTGCACTTCGTGATCTTCACCCACACGGCGGAACGTGCCATCGTTGAGGAAACGCAGCAGTTTGGTTTGCATACGCGGTGACATTTCGCCAATTTCGTCCAGCAGCACCGAGCCGCCATTGGCCTGCTCGAAGAAGCCTTTTTTGCCGTCGGCGGCATCACCAAACAGCTCACTTTCAACCGCATCTTCCGGTATTGAGCCGCAGTTCAGCGCCAGATAAGGCTTGGCGGAGCGCGGGCTAGCGAGGTGGCAGGCATGAGCCAGCAGATCCTTACCGGTTCCGGTTTCCCCCACAATCAACAACGGCGCACTCAGTTGCGCCAGCTTGTGCGACTGTTCCACCACCTGACGCATACGCGAACTTACGGCCACAATCTGGCTAAATGCGCTGACATCCTGGGTAGTCATGGTTTGCAACTGGCGGCCCATTCGCAGCGTCGAGCGCAACATCACCACCGCGCCAGCCAGAATACGATCGTCATTTTCGCCACTCAGGTAAACCGGCGTGGCTTCCAGCAGGAAGTTTTGCCCCTGAATCACCACATGTACGGCATGAGATTGCACCGTGTCGCTCTCCAGCCAGCGCTGGAAGTTAAAGCCGCTAATCAATTGCGCTGCGTTATGGTTGCACATACGCTCCTGGCTCAGGCCAAAAAGCTGACAGCTCGCCGGGTTGGCGCGTTCAATTTTGCTGCGTGTATCCAGCGACAGCACCGGTTCGGGCATCGCTTCCAGTAACGCGCTCAACGCCAGATGCTCACGCTCCGACGGCATCCACGGCACGGTGCGCACATCCGTCACCCCAGAGATACGGCGGATCTCCGCCATTAAGCTGCTGAAGCTGGTGAAATCCAGCTCCGCGAAATTAAGGTAAATTCGGCCAACAGGGTCGATATCGATACCGCGTAAATCAATGCCACGCAGTACCAGCAAATCGAGCAATTCACGGGTCAGACCGAGACGGTCTTCACAAAAGACTTCAAGACGCATGGGAGTTTTCACCCTTTTAAGCCAAAGACGTATGAATAATAAGACACTTATTTGCTGGCGTGAAGATGAGTGTCAACAATTATTGACAGTATGACGGAAAATTGGCCTTTGTGCCGTAAAGTTATACGTTCATCGTAGGATAAATATTGGTGGGGTATAAACACGTGCAGGCCTG
>JBOFJM010000295.1:0-3255 GCA_051656825.1 Kluyvera sp. | reverse complement strand
AGAAAAGCATGCGGCGTAAAAAACCTTAACGAGTGTCCAATATTGCTAGACCACATCAATCCGTACTTCAACAACCGATGGCCCAGGCATCGCCAGCGCTTCGGTCATCACGGCGTTAAAATCGTCCGCGCGCTCCACGCTCCACGCCTGCAAACCAATGGCTTGCGCCAGCGCGGTGAAATCAGGGGTGTGCAGTTCGTTGTAATACTGACGCCCGCCGAAATATTTATCCTGAATACCGCGCATCACGCCATAGCCGCCATCGTTCATAATCAGCAACGTCACGTTGGCTTTCTCCTGCGCCAGCGTCGCCAGCTCGCCAAGATTCAGACTCAGGCCGCCGTCGCCCACCAACCCCACGACTTTACGCTGCGGGTTGGCAATCGCCGTACCAATCGCCATCGGTAAGCCCATGCCAATCGCCCCGGCAAGGGAGTGAATGTTCATCAGCGGGCCGTGAGCGCGGAACAGTCGGCTGCCCCACAGGCTGCCCGAAACCGTGATATCACGCACCAGCAGGCCGTTTTCCGGCAACGCCTGTGCGATAGCATCGTTCAGTCTGGCATATTCACCGCACTGTTCGCGCAGCCCTTGCTCGGCGATGGCTACCGCATCTTGCAACTGCGCATCCCACGCGGCATTACCCCACTCGCGGCCCTGCACTTTTGCCGCCAGCGCCGACAGCAGAACAGAGCAATCAGCAATCAGGGTGTTATCCATCAGGTAGTTACGGCTTGCGGCTGCCGGGTCGATATCAATCTGCACGCGCGGCTGCGGCAGTTCGAGCGTCCAGGAGCGCGTCTCGTTACTGCGCAAGCGGGAACCCGCCACCAGCGTAAAGTCACATTGACCGATCAGCGCTTCAACGGACGGCGAGTTATGGAACGCCCGCAGGCTAGCGCGATGGCTATCCGGCAACACGCCGCGCGCGTGGGTGCTGGAGATAACCGTCACTCCGGCGTCAGCCAGCGCTTTCACTGCCTCGACGCTACCGAGCGCCCCGCCGCCCAACCACAGCAGCGGCTGTTTGGCCTGTTTTAATTGCGCCCACAGTTCCTCGACTATTTGCGTATCAACGCGGGCCGTCGGCAGCGTTTTCACCGCCGCCGTCACCAGCGATGCCGGAATTTTCGCGCTCTGAATATCAATCGGAATTTCAACCGATACCGGCCCACACGGAGGCGTTTGCGCCTCCTGAATCGCCTTGTGCAGAATGGCAATCGCCTGATTCGCGTTGCTGATGCGGTAAGCCCGCTTCGAGCTGGCTTTCAGGAACGTGAGCTGGTCGCGGGTTTCATGGATAAAACCGGTGTCGGCATCCAGCCACGCTTTTTCAACCTGGCCGGTTAAATGCAGCAGCGGTGTGCAGGCGTTCATCGCCTCGACCAATGCCCCGACGGCATTTCCCGCGCCCGCGCCAGTGCTGGTGAGCGCCACGCCAAGACCGGAAAAACGACCATGCGCATCCGCCATCGTGACCGAACCTGCCTCACCGCGCGCAGGCACAAAACGGATATTGCCGCGCTGCCCCACGGCGTCGGCAATCGGCAGGTTATGAATCGAGATAACGCCATAAATGGCCGCAACCTGATACTGTTCAAGCGTTCTGGCGATGGCGTCGCCGACGGTTATCATTTCACTCATTGCTTACCCTTTCTTAGTCGCACCAGTGGTTGACGCTATTACCCGTCGCCAGATAAATGCTCTTTTGTTGCATCCAGGCTTTAAGCCCCTGGATCCCCTTTTCGCGGCCCAGACCGCTCTCTTTAAAGCCCCCGAACGGGGTCGAAATAGAGAAAACTTTGTAGGTGTTGATCCATACCGTGCCCACTTCCAGCTGTTCGCTTAAACGCAGCGCGCGACCGGTGTCACGCGTCCAGACTCCCGCCGCCAGCCCGTAGACCGAGTCATTGGCTTCGGCAATCAGCGCTTGTTCGTCGCTAAAGGGCATCGCCACCAGCACCGGGCCAAAAATCTCTTCCTGACATACGCGCGCGCTGTTTGTCAGCCCTTCAATAAGGGTCGGCTGGAAGTAGTTTCCTGAGGCCAGCGCTGGGTCGGCGGGCACTTCGCCGCCACACAGCACGCGGCTGCCTTCGCGCTTAGCAAGTTCGACGTACTCCAGCACTTTCTGCCGATGTTGCGCGCTAATCAGCGGCCCCACATGCGTATCGTTATTAAAGGGATGTCCCACGCGCAGGCCGCGAGTCAGTTCTAACAGCCGCGCCATCAGCGGGGCGTAAACCTGCTCATGAATAAACAGCCGTGAACCTGCGATACACGCCTGCCCCGCCGAGCTGAAAATGCCGTAGCAGATCCCGCACGCCGCTTGCTCGATATCGGCATCCTCCAGCACGATAGTCGGCGACTTGCCGCCCAGTTCCAGCGATGTGGGGATCAGTTTTTCTGCGGCGACATGCGCCAGATGGCGGCCGGTCGTTGTGCCGCCGGTAAAGGAAATTTTGCGCACCTTCGGATGGCGCGCCAGCGCATCGCCAATCACCGAGCCTTTGCCCGGCAGCACGCTCAACAGACCCGCCGGTAAACCGGCCTGCTCGAAAATACGCGCCAACTCCAACGCCATCAGCGGCGTGGCTTCCGCCGGTTTGAGGATCACCGCATTACCGGCGGCAATCGCGGGGGCAATTTTTTGCATCTCGCTGGCAATCGGTGAGTTCCACGGCGTAATCGCCGCCACCACGCCCAGCGTCTCATAGCGGCTGAGCGTCAGTAAATCGGGCTGGCGCGGCGTCGGTAACTCGCCTTCGAGCAGCTCACAGGCGGCGGCAAAATAGCGAGCCGTCGCTGCGGCACTCATCACCAACCCGCGCGCTTCTGCCAGCGGTTTGCCGTTATCGCGACTTTGCATCTGCGCCAGCTCATCAAGTCGTGACTCAATCAGCGCGGCGACGTTATGCAGAATTTTTGCCCGTTGGTGCGGCAGTTGTTGCCGCCACTCAGGCGCGCGCCAGGATCGATCCGCGCACTTCACCGCATCGTTCAGATCGTCAATGCTGGCGGCATTCAAGGTGGCGTTCAGCGATCCATCAGCCGGAAAAGTGCTGTGCATCACCTCACCGTTGCCCCGCCGCCATACGCCGCCAACAAAAATAGAGTGTTCTTGCATATCAGCCTCTTAGCATTGCGCCAGTTCACGGCAAGCGCGTACTGCGCTTAACGCCGCCAGGGTTGACGTTTTCGGATTGCTGGCGAGCGGCAGGCCGCTGAGTTCAAGGTGGAATTCGCCAAACAGCC
>JBOFJM010000294.1:0-3007 GCA_051656825.1 Kluyvera sp. | reverse complement strand
GGCAGCGGCATTTTTGGCGTCGCATCGCTGGCGGCGGCCTTTTCTCCGACGGCGGTCACGCTGATTGCTTCCCGCGCGTTGCTGGCGGTAGGCGCGGCGATGATTGTCCCGGCAACGCTTGCCGGTATTCGCACTACCTTTGCCGAAACGCAACAGCGCAATATGGCGCTTGGCCTGTGGGCGGCGGTCGGTTCCGGCGGGGCGGCGTTTGGCCCGCTGGTGGGCGGCATGTTGCTGGAGCATTTCTACTGGGGATCGGTCTTTTTAATCAACGTGCCGATTGTGATAGCGGTGATGGTGGTGAGTGGGCGCGTGGTTCCACGCCAGCCGACACGCCGTGAACAGCCGCTGAATTTGTCTCAGGCGTTGATGCTGATTGCCGCTATTCTGCTGTTGGTGTTTAGCGCGAAATCCGCGTTGAAAGGGCAACTCGCCCTGTGGATTGTTGGCCTGGCGGCGCTGGGCGGTGCGGTAATGCTGGTGACGTTTGTGCGCCAGCAACTGGCGGCGGCGCGGCCAATGATTGATATGCGCCTGTTTACCCATCGCATCATTTTAAGCGGTGTGGTGATGTCGATGACGGCGCTGATAACGCTGGTGGGCTTTGAGCTGCTGATGGCGCAGGAACTCCAGTTTGTGCATCAGAAAACGCCGTTTGAGGCCGGGATGTTTATGCTACCGGTGATGGTGGCGAGCGGTTTTAGCGGGCCGATTGCTGGGGTGTTGGTATCACGTCTGGGGTTGCGTGTGGTAGCAACCGGCGGGATGTTGCTCAGTGCTTTTAGCTTCCTTGGGCTTTCAGTGACCGATTTCAGCACCCAGCAATGGCAAGCGTGGGGGCTGATGGCTTTGCTCGGCTTTAGCGCCGCCAGCGCGCTGTTGGCGTCTACGTCGGCGATTATGGCGGCGGCGCCGAAAGAGAAAGCCTCTGCGGCAGGCGCGATTGAAACGATGGCTTATGAGCTGGGCGCAGGGTTGGGTATTGCGCTGTTTGGCCTGATTTTGACCCGCAGCTACGGCACGGCGATTGTCGTGCCGCAAAGCCTGGACGGTGACGCCGCTACGCGAGCCGCTTCATCGATTGGTGAGGCCATGCAGTTGGCGCAGTCATTACCGACTATTCCTGCACAGGCGTTGATGGAGGCGGCGAGAACCGCGTTTATTAGCGCCCACAGTGTTGCCTTAGCCACCGCCGGAGTGTTGCTGCTGTTGCTGGCGGCGGGGATTTGGCGCGGGCTGGCGAAAGTTCCCAATGCGGCGTGATGCCGTTTGTATTGCCCGGTGGCGCGATGCTTACCGGGCCTACCGCCGTAGGCCGGATAAACGTAGTGCCATCCGGCAAAGAGATCATGCGGTTATCGTCGGGTTGCATACCAGCAGAGCAGAGAACCGCCGCACACCATGGCCGCCCCCTGCCAAAATGACCATGACAGCGTGGCGCTGAGTAATAACGCCGCCAATGCTGAGGATAATACCGGTGTAAAGTAAGAGGCTGCGGCCAACAGGCTGACGTTGCCGTGCAAAATCCCCACGTTCTAGGCCGCGTAGGCAAGCCCCAGCGCCAGTGCGCAGGTCACCAGTTTAATCGTCACCGGCCAGCTAAATATCATTGGCGGTTGTTCGCTGAACACATATTTCAGCCACAGGCTGGCGGCAGTTAAAAGTATGAACAGAGTGATACCGTTCTTACCTTTGGCATATTTTGCGGTAACCGTACAGTACGTCGCCCAGATAAAAGCCCCAACAAATGCCAGAATATAACTCAACGGGCTGGACACCACATTGCTGGTTATTTCATCAATATTCAGACCGTGCTCACCGCCTAATACCCAGGTGACGCCAAACAGAGAGAGTAATAAACCAGGGATAACCAGCCAGTGGCTTTTTTGACCATTAAAGAGGATCGCAAATAAAATCGTCAGGCTGGGCCACAGGTAATTGACCATGCCCACTTCAATCGCCTGCTGGCGTGTACCGGCATAGCCCAGAGAGAGCGCCAGGCAGATTTCATAGCTGACAAATAACACGCTACCGGCAATAAGATAACGTGGCGGAATTTGTCGAAGCTGAGGGAAGCCGACGGTGAATATCAATAGAATGCCGCTGAGGCTGTAGATAGCCGCAGCGCCGCCGACGGGGCCTAATCCTTCGCTAACGCCACGAATCAGCCCGACCATAGTGCTCCATAATATAATGGCGGTTAATCCAATCAGCGTTGCTCTTTTTTTGTCCATGTCCAGCCTGATACTTTTGCCAACGAAGTCAGCGGTTATAGCATTTTTTCTGGCGACCCGGTGATATTTTTCCGTTGTCGCTACCCCTAAAGGATTAATGAAAACCGACGCCCTTGACTATTAAGGGGGGCTTAGTTTTCGACATTGATTTGACGCAAATAAATTAGGGGTATTGCTGTTAATTTTTCTCGTTAAGTACATCCATACAATGAGGAAAATAATGGACGTCAGTCGCAGAAAGTTTTTTAAAATCTGCGCGGGCGGTATGGCCGGGACGACTGTCGCAGCGCTGGGGTTTGCCCCTAAAATGGCGCTGGCGCAAGCACGTAATTATAAATTACTGCGCGCCAAAGAAGTTCGTAATACCTGCACATACTGCTCCGTAGGCTGTGGGCTTTTAATGTATAGCCTGGGTGATGGGGCAAAAAATGCCCGCGAAGCGATTTATCACATTGAAGGCGACCCGGATCATCCGGTAAGCCGTGGCGCGCTGTGCCCTAAAGGGGCTGGCCTGCTGGACTATGTACACAGTGAAAACCGCCTGCGCTACCCGGAATATCGTGCCCCTGGCTCCAACAAATGGCAGCGTATTTCGTGGAATGAAGCCTTCGATCGCATCGCAAAATTGATGAAGGCCGACCGTGACGCCAACTTTATTGAGAAAAACGAGCAGGGCGTAACGGTTAACCGCTGGCTGTCAACGGGGATGCTGTGTGCTTCCGCCGCGAGTAATGAGACTGGCATGCTGACGCAGAAATTTGTGCGCTCGCTCG
>JBOFJM010000293.1:0-3149 GCA_051656825.1 Kluyvera sp. | reverse complement strand
TAAACAGGACCAACGATGACGACTCTAAGAAAGCGTGAGCGAGCCAAAACGAATGCATCGTTAATCTCAATGGTGCAACGTTTTTCCGACATCACCATCATGCTGGGTGGGCTGTGGCTGGTGTGTCAGGCCGTCGCGTTGCCGTTTTTGTATCTTCATTTGCTGATGGCACTGGTGACGCTGGCGGTATTTCAAATGATTGGCGGCATCACCGACTTTTATCGCTCATGGCGCGGCGTGCGGATGACCACCGAGCTGTTGCTGTTATTACAAAACTGGACCCTGAGCCTGGTGTTTTCCGCCGGTTTGCTGGCATTTAACGACGATGTGAATACCGATATTGGCATCTGGCTGGCGTGGTATCTGCTGAGTACGGCGGGCATGTTGGCCTGCCGGGCGTTTATCCGCTACGGCGCGGGGGCGTTGCGCCACCGTGGCTACAACACGCGTTATGTGGCGGTTGCCGGAGATATGCCAGAAGGACAGGCGCTGTTGGACAGTTTCCGTAACCAGCCGTGGCTGGGCTACGACGTGGTCGGCTGTTATTACAATGCCAAATCGGGCAGCGTCAACGCGGGCTGGAGGGGCAACCTTGAACAACTGCTTGACGACGCGCGCAGCGGAAAAATTCACAACGTTTATATCTCGATGGCGATGCAGGAAGAGAGCGATATCAAAAATCTGGTGCGCGATTTAGCCGATACCACCTGTTCTGTGCTGCTGATCCCCGATGTGTTCACCTTCAACATTTTGCATTCCCGCGTTGAAGTGGTGAACGGTATTCCCGTTGTGCCGCTGTACGACACGCCGCTTTCTGGGGTGAACCGCCTGCTGAAACGGCTGGAGGATATCGTGCTGGCGCTGTGCATTCTGCTGCTGATTTCTCCGGCGCTGTGTTGCATTGCGCTGGCGGTGAAGCTCACCTCGCCGGGGCCGATTATCTTCCGCCAGACCCGCTATGGCATGGACGGTAAGCCTATCAAAGTGTGGAAATTCCGCTCCATGAAGGTGATGGAAAACGACGCGGTGGTGACACAGGCGACACAGAACGACCCGCGCGTGACGCCCGTGGGTAACTTTTTGCGCCGCACCTCGCTGGATGAACTGCCGCAGTTTATCAATGTGTTGACCGGTGGCATGTCAATCGTCGGCCCACGCCCTCATGCGGTGGCGCATAACGAGCAATATCGCCAATTAATCGAAGGCTACATGCTGCGCCACAAAGTGAAACCTGGCATTACCGGCTGGGCGCAAATTAACGGCTGGCGCGGCGAAACCGACACCCTGGAAAAAATGGAAAAACGGGTGGAGTTTGACCTCGAATACATCCGCGAATGGAGCCTGTGGCTCGATATAAAAATCGTTTTTCTGACGGTTTTCAAAGGCTTTGTCAACAAAGCAGCCTATTGAGGAAGTGACATGAGCCTGAGAGAGAAGACCCTGAATGGGGCGAAGTGGTCGGCAATGGCGACGGTAATTATTATTGGCCTGGGGCTGGCGCAGATGACCGTACTGGCGCGCCTTTTTGATGGGCATCAGTTTGGCTTACTGACCGTTTCGCTGGTGATTATCGCGCTGGCCGACACGCTATCGGATTTCGGCATCGCCAACTCGATTATTCAGCGTAAAGCGATTAGCCATCTGGAGCTGACCACGCTGTACTGGTTGAACGTGGGGCTAGGGCTGGTGGTGTGTGCGGCGGTGTATCTGTTGAGCAATACGCTTGCCGGTTTGCTGCATAACCCCGATTTAGCGCCGCTGATTCAAATGCTATCGCTGGCGTTTGTGGTTATCCCGCACGGGCAGCAGTTTCGCGCGTTGATGCAAAAAGAGCTGGAGTTCAACAAGATTGGCGCGATTGAAACCACGGCAGTGTTATCCGGTTTTAGCTTTACGGTGATCTGCGCCTATTTTTGGCCGCTGGCGATGACCGCCATTCTCGGTTACCTGGTTAACAGCGCCGTGCGAACGCTGCTGTTCGGCTATTTTGGCCGCAAAATTTACCGGCCAGGGCTGCATTTTTCGCTCACCACGGTCATGCCGAACCTGCGCTTTGGCGCATGGCTGACCGCAGACAGTCTCGTCAACTATATCAATACCAACCTATCGACGCTGACGCTGGCACGCATTCTTGGTGCCAGCGTGGCGGGCGGCTATAACCTCGCCTACAACGTGGCGGTTGTGCCGCCGATGAAGCTCAACCCGATTATCACTCGAGTGCTGTTTCCGGCGTTTGCCAAAATCCAGGACGATACCGACAAGCTGCGGGTCAATTTCTACAAGCTGTTGTCGGTGGTCGGCATTATTAACTTCCCGGCGCTGCTGGGGCTGATGGTCGTCAGTAACCATTTTGTCCCGCTGGTGTTTGGCGACAAGTGGCTGCACATCGTCCCTATTTTACAACTGCTGTGTGTGGTTGGCCTGCTGCGTTCGGTGGGGAACCCGATTGGCTCGCTGCTGATGGCAAAAGCGCGTGTTGATATCAGCTTTAAATTCAATGTGTTTAAAACCTGCCTGTTTATTCCGGCGATTATCGTCGGCGGCCAGCTTGGCGGCGCGATTGGCGTCACGCTCGGCTTCCTGCTGGTACAAATTCTCAACACCATTCTGAGCTATTTCGTGATGATTAAACCGGTGCTGGGGCCGAGCTATCGCGACTACCTGCTGAGCCTGTGGCTGCCGCTGCGACTGTCGCTGCCCACGCTTATCAGCAGTTACGCCGTGGGGCGCTTGCTGCAAGACAGCATTTCACTGCCGTTACTGTTGGCGATGCAGGTGCTGGCGGGCGTACTCAGCTTTGCGCTGGTGGTCATGCTGTCGCGCCATCCTTTATTGCTTGAACTTAAAAAAACGCTCTGTCGGAGCGAGAAACTGAAAACGTTATTACGCGTTCCTGATTGATTTGCTTGCAACCCCTTTGATGAGGCCATGATGAAACTATTAATTTTAGGCAACCACACCTGCGGCAACCGTGGCGATAGCGCCATTATGCGCGGGCTGCTCGATGCCATTAGCCAGCAGCAGCCAGATGTTGAAATGGATGTGATGAGCCGCTTCCCGATTAGCTCCTCCTGGTTGCAGGGGCGCGAAATTATGGCTGACCCGCTGTATCAGCTAAGCCAAAAACAGCAGGCCGCTGGAGGGCTGAG
>JBOFJM010000292.1:0-1711 GCA_051656825.1 Kluyvera sp. | reverse complement strand
AAGCTCACCACCAGCCCTGCCAGAATCAACGTTACCGGCGACAGGCGTTTCCCCCAGGCGACGCCAAACACCAGCGCACCGACGATACACGCCCCCGCTAAGGCAGCAAACTGTGAGGTTAACACACCGGGAATCGCCCACAGCGCGGTCACCGTCATACCCAACTGGGCGCCCGTCGCCACGCCTAACGTGGTTGGCTCCGCCAGCGGATTACGCAGCACCTGCTGGAATAGCACGCCCACCAGCCCTAAACCCGCCCCTACCAGCAACGAGATAACCAGGCGCGGCATCAGGCTGTAGTGGAACAGCATTTGGTCGATAGCGTCGATATTTGGCTGGCGCAGCGCCGTTAGCCACTGTGCGCGCGGTAGTGCAACGTTGAAGTTAAACCAGGTTAGCGCCAGCGCAGCCATAAACAGCGCCAGCAGCAGCGCGGCGGCGAAAGGTGAAATCTTGCTTTTCACGCTTTGCCTCCCAGAGCGTTATCCAGAATGCGGCAAAAATGCATAGCCGAGAGCGTCGCGCCGTAGAACCACGCGGCAGGTACGCGATGCACGCGCCCTGCACGTACAAAAGGCATCGCCTGCCACAACGGCGTAGCCATCAGGCTGCGCATCTCCTGGTCATTACCGTGGTCAAAGCACAGCACATCAACGTCTTTGTATTCCGCCAGCCGGTCAATGCCCACTGCCACGCTGCCCCAGAAACTGGTTTCACCATGCCAGGCGTTTTTAATGCCGAACTCGTCCAGCACTTCCTGGAACAGGCAGTTAGGGCCAAACACCAGCATGTGGCGCGGGTCGAGCAGCGTAATCATCAGCAAGGGTCTTTCACCGCGCCCGGCAAAGCGCGGTTTCAGGCGTTCTATCGAGGCGTCAAACTCATGCTGATGGCGTTGCGCCTGCGGCATTTTATCCAGCAGTTGCGCCATCTCCAGCAGTGATTTCCGAGCCTGAGCCAACGGTTTTTTGCCATCGCTGAACGCAAACCCACGTCCCGGCGCAATCTTCGCCAGCGTCTTCTCCGACGGGCCATAGCCTGCCGACCAGAAGAGATACGACGGTTTCATTTGGGTCAGCAATTCAAGGTTCGGTTCCGTGCGCAGGCCGACATCAATCACCGAGTCCGGTAGCGCTGGCTCGTTCACCCACAGTTTGTAGTTGGGGATGTCCGCCACGCCGTATGGCGTTACGCCCAGCGCCAGCAGCAGCTCAATCGGCAGCCATTCCAGCGCGACCACACGAGTGGCATCGATAGCGACTGCCGCCTGCGCCTGACGCATTTGCCAGAGCAACGGTGAAAGCGCCATCGCCGTTAATAAACGGCGACGGCTAATGAAAGGAGAGGAACCCATCAGTAGACAAAACTTACCGGCGCAGCACCCGTCGGATGTGGAAGGATGCCCATTGGGATGCCGTAAATCTGCTCCAGCGTGTCGCTGCGCATCAGTTCATCCGGTGTGCCCTGAGCAATCATCTCACCACCGCGCAACGCCACCAGGTAATCACAGTAGCGAGCAGCCATGTTGATATCATGCAAGACGGCAATAACCGTTAGCCCGCGCTGCTGGCTTAGGCGATGCACCAGCGCCAGCACGTCAACCTGATGCGCGATATCCAGCGCGGATGTTGGCTCGTCGAGCAGCAGGCAGCGGCTGTCTTGCGCCACCAGCATCGCAATCCACGCGCGCTGGCGTTCGCCGCCAGAGAGG
>JBOFJM010000291.1:0-3463 GCA_051656825.1 Kluyvera sp. | reverse complement strand
ACCACACCGCCCACTTCATCGGCAATGTACTGCGCCGACTGGAGCATCAGCTTGAAGTTTTGCAGCTCGTCGCCGTATGAAGGCACCTGCATGAAGATGGTAACGCCTGGGGTCAGCATCTCGCTCATATTGTCTGGGTCAAACGTACCCGGCTTGAGCATATTCGCAAGGCTGAACAGCGCAGGGCCGCTACCGTCTGGGCTGAGATGACGATGGAAAATGTTCATATCGCCAAATTTAAACCCAGCTTGCTGAATGCTGTTCAGCAGCAGTTCGCCGTTAATCTGAGTACCCTGATGTGCTGAAACGTTCATCACGATAACCGTTTCTTTGCGCTCCTGTTTAACCGGTTGAGCCGGTTCAGGCGCGGGCTGAACAACCGGTTCTGGCAGCTGCACAGACTGCGCGGCTGGCGCTTCTACTGGTGCTGGCTGCGGCGCTACAGGCTGAGGAGCCACCTGCACGGGCTGCGGCTGCGGTTCAACAACCGGTGGGCGCACAGGCTGCTGCACAGGTTGCGGCGGTGGAACCGGCGCGTGCTGAGCAGGCTGATGCGGCTGTTGCACAGGCGGCGGCTGCACAGCTGGCTCTTGCGGACGCACAGGCTGTGGAGCCTGACGCTCGTAAGGCGGCTGATACTGGTGTTGAGGCGTCTGACGAGGGGCGTCATGCTCCCCAGCAACCCCAGGGGCGTGATTGACCTTGTGGACACGAACTTCACCCACGCCTTCAACATTGTCATCAAAGTCATCTTCCGACTCATCATCGGCATCACGAGACTTCATACGCTTCATTGGACGATCGCGAAACATCGATGAACGTTCTTTACGGCTCGTCCAAAAACCATGAACCAGTAAAGCAAGTATGGCGATCGCGCCAACAATGATTAATATCAGACGCAAATCCTGCATCATTATATTCTCTGTTGTTCTAACACCTTGCCACCACGGCAAACATTTACTCACTAAGAGTATTTGTCGATTACGTCAAGTGCAAGTGCACACGTGAGATTCACCACATAAAGATGCATTAAATTGTGCTTTTTGCTGTTTTTTCGAACATTTCCTAACTGGTCATTGCCCAACAACCCGATAATATATAGTCGTCTTTTAATGCAGTCAGACAAAGGAGCACTCCCTGACCATGGTTTCATCATCCACCCCTGCCGCACGGAGCGGCGTTTACGATTTCTCTCAGGGCTGGAAACTGATCGGCTTGCCGGGCATCCGTCGTTTCGTCATCTTGCCATTATTGGTCAACATTGTGCTGATGGGCGGCGCGTTTTGGTGGCTGTTCAGCAAACTGGAAAGCTGGATACCGTCCTTAATGAGCCGCATTCCAGACTGGCTGCAATGGTTGAGCTATCTGCTGTGGCCGGTGGTTGTCATCTCGATTTTGTTGGTTTTCGGCTATTTATTCTCAACGATTGCCAACTGGATTGCCGCGCCGTTCAACGGTCTGCTCGCCGAGCAACTGGAAGCCCGCTTAACGGGGGCAACCCCGCCAGATGCAGGCGTTATCGATATCATGAAAGACTTGCCGCGCATCATGAAGCGGGAATGGCAAAAGCTGGCGTGGTATCTGCCGCGCGCGGTGGTGCTGCTGTTGCTGTACTTTATTCCGGGTATCGGACAAACGGTAGCACCGGTTCTATGGTTCCTGTTCAGTGCGTGGATGCTGGCGATTCAGTATTGCGACTACCCGTTCGACAACCATAAAGTGCCGTTCAAAACCATGCGTGAAGCGCTGCGCACACGTAAAGTCACTAATATGCAGTTTGGTGCGCTGACCAGCCTGTTCACGCTGATTCCAGTATTGAACCTGGTGATTATTCCTGTCGCTATCTGTGGTGCAACCGCGATGTGGGTTGATTGTTATCGCGATAAACACGCAATGTGGAAGTAATATCACCTTAAGGCGGGGCTTATGCCCTGCCTTATTCCATCCTGCTTGCCATTATTTCCCTTCAGTATATAGATATGCGAAATCCTTACTTCCGCAGAATCTTTAAGCAGGTATGCTGGTCCAGTACCCCAAATTTCATACAGTTAAGGATAGGCCATGAGTAAGATTTTTGAAGATAACTCCCTGACTATCGGTCATACGCCACTGGTACGACTGAACCGTATCGGTAACGGGCGCATTCTGGCGAAGGTAGAATCACGTAACCCAAGCTTCAGCGTCAAATGCCGTATCGGTGCCAATATGATTTGGGATGCCGAAAAACGTGGCGTACTGAAAGCTGGCGTGGAATTGGTTGAACCAACCAGCGGTAACACCGGTATCGCTCTGGCCTACGTTGCCGCCGCTCGTGGCTATAAACTGACGCTGACCATGCCAGAAACCATGAGTATCGAACGCCGTAAGCTGCTGAAAGCACTGGGCGCGAACCTGGTACTGACCGAAGGCGCAAAGGGCATGAAAGGTGCCATCCAGAAAGCCGAAGAAATTGTCGCCAGTAATCCGGAAAAATACCTGCTGCTGCAACAGTTCAGCAATCCAGCCAACCCGGAAATTCATGAAAAAACCACCGGCCCAGAAATCTGGGAAGATACCGACGGCCAGGTTGACGTCTTTATTGCTGGCGTGGGTACTGGCGGTACGCTGACCGGCGTCACGCGCTTTATCAAAGGCACGAAAGGCAAAACCGACTTGATTTCTGTCGCGGTCGAACCTACCGACTCACCGGTTATCGCTCAGGCGCTGGCAGGCGAAGAAATTAAACCTGGCCCGCATAAAATCCAGGGCATTGGCGCAGGCTTCATTCCAGGCAACCTTGACCTGAAACTGATTGATAAAGTTGTGGCTATCACTAACGAAGAAGCCATTTCTACCGCGCGCCGCCTGATGGAAGAAGAGGGTATTCTTGCGGGGATTTCGTCTGGCGCCGCCGTCGCCGCTGCATTGAAATTGCAAGAAGATGAAACCTTTACCAATAAGAATATTGTGGTTATCCTACCGTCCTCAGGTGAACGCTATTTGAGCACTGCATTGTTCGCAGATCTCTTTACAGAGAAAGAACTGCAACAGTAATGCCAGTTCGTTAAAATCGCGTAAAAAAGCACCCAATGTGGTGCTTTTTTGTGGCGCGCATCAAACTTTTACCCCTCCTGGCATTGCTTCACTTCCTTGAGTCTGGTATTTAACCAGCATATTTATTTTGAAGCGCGAAATTATTCTTAACAGGATTTCTAAAAGCTGAATCGATTTTATGATTTGGTTCAAATCCTGCTTTCGCGGCATAATGTTTAATGATAAGCGAAACGTCAAAGGCCAGAAGCGTCTGCGTCGGAATACGTTACCGATAGCAGTGCTGATTTGTGGGCGTCGCTTGATGAGTAATACAGGCTAAAGTGTAGCCGCCAGGCTAGACTTTAGTTCCACAACACTAAACCTATAAGTTGGGGAAATATAATGTTCCAGCAAGAAGTTACCATTACCGCTCCGAACGGTCTGCATACCC
>JBOFJM010000290.1:0-6677 GCA_051656825.1 Kluyvera sp. | reverse complement strand
CGAATCAACTGTTCAGCCGCTTTCTGGTACATTTCCAGGATGATCATGCCTTCTTCGTTATCTTTTGCCAGCGCCTTTTGCGGGTTGTCAAAGAACGAACGATACACTTTGGTGCTGATCGGGAAGATATCCTGACCCGGGATCAGTACTGTCGCATCTACCGTCATCACCATCTGGTATTCTGCGGTCTGGCCGTTCTGGAATACGGAGGCCGTATCCTTTTGAATGCCGATCGCACCGAGACGCAGGGACGGAACATCCTGGCGCAGCGTGCTCTGATCCAGCACCGTAATGTCATTACTTCTCAGTTGCTCACGCACCGCGCGGCTTAACGGGCCGTTCGGATCGCCAGACTGAAGGATCAATGTTTTCATTTCGTCCGGCACTTGCGTGGTACTACGCAGATGCCAGCCGCATCCGGCGGTGACCAGCACCGCCAAAGATAACAACAATGTTGTCAGATATCGCACGCTTCCTCCCGCGCTTAGCCAACGACCAGGTTAAGCAGCTTGCCCGGTACGTAAATCACTTTACGCACGGTTACGCCTTCAAGGTATTTCGCAACCAGATGTTCCTGGCCTGCGCGTTCACGCACCTGTTCTTCGGTAGCATCAACCGCAACGGTGATTTTACCACGAACTTTACCATTGACCTGCACAACGACCAGCGTGGTGTTTTCCACCATCGCTTTTTCGTCGGCAACTGGCCACGGTGCGTTATCGATGTCGCCTTCGCCGCCCAGCTCCTGCCACAGAGTGAAACAGGCGTGTGGGGTGAACGGGTTGAGCATACGAACAACAGCCAGCAGCGCTTCTTGCATTAACGCTCTGTCCTGCTCGCTTTCCATCGGTGCTTTTGCCAGCTTGTTCATCAGCTCCATCACGGCTGCGATAGCGGTGTTGAAGGTCTGACGACGACCGATATCATCGGTCACTTTCGCGATAGTTTTGTGGACATCACGACGCAGCGCTTGTTGATCTTCACTTAAGCTTTCGACGTTCAGTGCAGCAACCGGGCCTTTAGACGTGTGTTCGTAAACCAGTTTCCAGACACGTTTCAGGAAGCGGTTAGCCCCTTCAACGCCGGATTCCTGCCACTCCAGAGTCATATCCGCTGGGGAGGCAAACATCATGAACAGACGCACGGTGTCCGCGCCGTAACGTTCAACCATCACCTGCGGGTCGATACCGTTGTTTTTGGACTTGGACATTTTGCTCATGCCGGTATACACCAGCTCATGGCCTGCCGCGTCCTTCGCTTTCACGATACGGCCTTTCTCGTCACGCTCAACGATAGCATCTACCGGAGAAACCCAGTTACGCTCACCGTTTGCGCCAACATAGTAGAAGGCGTCTGCCAATACCATGCCCTGGCACAGCAGCTGTTTTGCTGGCTCATCAGAATTCACCAGGCCCGCATCGCGCATCAGTTTGTGGAAGAAGCGGAAGTAGAGCAGGTGCATGATGGCGTGTTCGATACCACCAATGTAGATATCTACCGGCAGCCAGTAGTTCGCCGCATCGGAATCCAGCATACCTTCTTGGTACTGTGGGCAAGTGTAGCGCGCATAGTACCAGGAGGATTCCATAAAGGTGTCGAAGGTGTCGGTTTCACGCAGTGCTGGCATCCCGTTAACGGTGGTTTTTGCCCACTCTGGCTCCGCTTTGATCGGGCTGGTGATGCCGTCCATGACCACATCTTCCGGCAGGATAACCGGCAGTTGATCTTCAGGGGTTGGCATAACCGTACCATCTTCCAGAGTCACCATTGGAATTGGTGCGCCCCAGTAACGCTGACGGGAAACGCCCCAGTCGCGCAGACGATAGTTGACTTTACGCTGGCCGATGCCCATAGCGACCAGTTTGTCGGCAACGGCGTTGAAGCCGGCTTCAAAGTCCAGACCGTCGAACTCGCCAGAGTTGAACAGAGTGCCTTTTTCGGTCAGTGCCTGTGCAGAGAGATCCGGTTCAGAACCATCAGCCGCCAGGATTACTGGTTTGATGTTCAGACCGTATTTAGAGGCAAACTCATAGTCGCGCTGATCGTGACCAGGAACGGCCATTACCGCGCCAGTACCGTATTCCATCAGTACGAAGTTCGCCGCCCAGACTGGAATCGCTTCGCCAGTCAGTGGGTGAATGGCTTTAAAGCCGGTATCGACGCCTTTTTTCTCCATAGTTGCCATATCGGCTTCGGCAACTTTGGTGTTACGGCATTCGTCGAGGAAATCGGCCAACGCTGGGTTGTTCGCCGCAGCCTGCTGCGCCAGCGGATGACCGGCAGCAACGGCAAGATAGGTACAACCCATGAAGGTATCTGGACGCGTGGTGTAAACGGTCAGCTTGTCAGCGTAGTCGTTAACGTCGAAGGAGATTTCTACACCTTCAGAACGGCCAATCCAGTTGCGCTGCATGGTTTTGACGGTGTCAGGCCAGTGATCGAGGTTATCCAGATCATTCAGCAGTTCGTCAGCGTAAGCGGTGATTTTAATAAACCACTGTGGGATCTCTTTACGCTCAACTTTGGTATCGCAGCGCCAGCAGCAGCCGTCGATAACCTGTTCGTTCGCCAGAACGGTTTGGTCATTTGGGCACCAGTTGACCGCAGACGTTTTCTTATACACCAGGCCTTTTTTATACAGCTCGGTGAAGAATTTCTGTTCCCAGCGGTAGTATTCCGGGGTGCAGGTCGCCAGCTCGCGGCTCCAGTCATAGCCAAAGCCCAGCATTTTGAGCTGGTTTTTCATGTATTCGATGTTGTCGTACGTCCACGGAGCGGGCGCGGTGTTGTTTTTTACCGCAGCGCCTTCAGCCGGCAGACCGAACGCATCCCAACCGATCGGTTGCAGGACGTTTTTGCCCAGCATACGCTGGTAGCGGGCAATAACGTCGCCGATGGTGTAGTTACGCACGTGGCCCATGTGTAGTCGACCAGAAGGATAGGGAAGCATCGACAGGCAGTAATACTTCTCTTTGCTCTCGTCTTCGGTTACTTCAAATGTGCGCTTCTCGTCCCAGTGTTGCTGGACTTTTGATTCTATCTCTTCCGGGCGGTATTGCTCTTGCATGGCAGCCAGTGGTCCTGTTTTCAATACAGCTACTAATGTAGCCAATGGTTGTGATAATTGAGATCGGCATAGCATAGCCCAAACGCCCACGTCAAAACAGCCTTTCGCATATTAAGGCGGTGAAAAGCTCAGGGGGTAATTTATGAACTCTGTGCGAAAGCTGGCAAAGCGAAAAGGAAATAACGGCTACTATTAGAAGAGGTTAACTGGCTGGGAGAGGAAACGATGAACAAGGTTGCTCAAATTTACCGTGAACTGGTCAGCACGCTGACCGAGCGTTTACGTAACGGCGAACGTGATATCGACGCGCTGGTGGCGCAGGCGCGGGAGAAGGTAGCGCAAACCAGCGAGTTAACGCGCAACGAAATTGATGAGCTTTTACACGCGGTACGGCGTGACCTGGAAGAGTTTGCCATAAGCTATAGCGAAAGTCAGGAAGACGAGTCAGACAGCGTTTTCCTGCGGGTGATTAAAGAGAGCATCTGGCAAGAGCTGGTGGATATTACCGATAAAACGCAGCTCGAATGGCGCGAAGTTTTCCAGGATTTAAGCCACCACGGCGTGTACCACAGCGGTGAAGTGGTTGGGCTGGGGAACCTGGTGTGTGAGAAGTGCCATTATCATCTGGCGGTATACACGCCGGACGTACTGCCGCGTTGCCCGAAGTGCGGTCACGATCAATTCCAGCGCAGGCCATTTGAGCCGTAATACAGCAAAAACCAACGGCCCGAGATATTTCGGGCCGTTGCGGTGAGAAAAAATGATTTAAGGCATTATCAGGTTAGCAGTCATTATCGAACTAAAGTTCGCCAGTTGGATGAAACCCTCCAGAAGTATCCCTTTATTTATATTGCGCTGTGTATGCAGAGTACCTATAAAGGTAGGCGTGATTTTATTTCCATGTCAGATACCTAATGGTGATGGCTTTGCTGAGTATTATCTCTGCGATCACCTTTATGAATATCTCGATAGCGGCAGTCGATATACAACAAATGAGTGAAGGTTTATTTATATTTCCGTGGTGGATATTATTTATGGGGACGGATTATATTTATTACGCGTTGTAAATATTTAGGTGTTAATAAAGAAGTGTAGATTATATATAAACAAAATGAATTATTAGGAGTTAATTGTAATGGACATGGAGTCAAAATATTTACTTTTTGCGCTCTCCACCCCTATGGAGGTGCTGTATAGTGGTAATAAGCCTTCGCATTCTTCCCCAGCGATGTACACCGGAATCGATCATGTTGACCTCTCTGAGTCATGGGGAATTGAGGATCGCGAGGGGCTAATTCAAACTATTTATCAAATGACTGATGATGGACATGCGACAGGGCTTGAAAGTTTATATTCCGCCTGGTTTCGTTTGACGCCATCTGAATGGCGTACATCGATTGCAACAATCAGTGAGCGAGGACAGATCTACGCGCAGTTTGTCGCTGAAACGGCAGTGTGTTGTGGTGAAGCGGGCATTAAAGCATGGGATTACGTGCGAGTAGGGTTTTTATGCCGGATGGGAGTACTTAACCAATGGTTGACGGAAGAAGAGAGCCTATGGCTTCAGTCACGGGTCTATATCCGGGCGCACTATTTTTATAATGACTGGATGCAATATTTTGCCGCTTATTCGTTGGGGCGTCTGTACTGGCAATTCGATGCAGAAGAGGGGGTCTCCTTAATGAAGGAATATTTCACCAGGCTGAAATACGATAGCTCAGGAGCGCGGATGTTCAATGAATTAGCATCCAGCACGGAGAGCTATTATTCACAGTTGCCGTGGCGGCCACTTGCCGTGCAGCCGGAGTGCCCAGAAACGCTTAAGGATGTGAGCGATTTATGAAAAATTGTTGGGAAATTCTGGGGATTGAGCAAACCCTCAACCTTGATGCTATCCGTCAGGCTTATCTTGCTCTGTTGCCTTCATTTCACCCGGAAAGCGATCCGCAAGGTTTTCAACAGCTACGCCAGGCCTATGAACAGGCGCAGCGCGCGGCGAAAATGCCAGATGAATCTCCTGATAATAATGATGATAAAGGGGAGTCGGAGAGCGAACATGACATTTTGACCGCTTTCAAAGCACTGCTCGCGTCGGACAGTGAGCGTTTCCAGCCTTCTTGCTGGCAGAGATTTATCCAGCGATTGAATCTGTGTTCAGTGGATGAGGTCGATAAGTTGCGCTGGCCGCTCTGTGCGATAGCGATGGATGCGCCAGCAGGGAGCATTTCACTTTCTTGTTTGTCATTGCTGGCTGGCCGTCTAGGTTGGCAGCCACTGGAAACCAGTGAGGATGTCGATGTCGAAATGCTGGAAGGATTTCTGGATGCCATAAAACGTGGCGATGTTTTCGATTTTCAGTGCGTGGCGAAATGGCCTGTTGCTGTTCAAGAGCAAACCATTCTCTATTTTTTCGAGCTTGAGCGTCTTTGGCATTTTCATCCCGAATATCTTATGGATGCTTTACAGATGCAGGGGACTTGGCTTATCCCAGATTATGCACCGTTACAGCGTAAATTACTGCGCTGGTATAGCTCGCTGCATTGGGGGATAGCGGAGTGGGTTGACGTTGCCCGCCAATGGCGGAAGGCGGAACCTGATAGCGAGGACGCGTACTATTATTTCTGCGCACAGCGCGTTTTTTGTGGGGAAGGAGAGAGCCTGTTACCGGAGCTTTGTGATTTCTGGCAGCAGTACCCTTCAACGCAGGCGGATGAATTGTTGCTGCGCTGGAGCCGAGAGCATCGGCCAGATTTTTTCCCATTACTGGTGATGGTGATTGAAGCGCGCTGTCTGGTGGATGCCAACGGCGACGCGATGAAATATATCCCCGGGGAGAGCGCCCGTACGCGTTTACTGTGGGCTGAGATTTTGCAAAGTGGTCGGCTATCACCGCTGGGGCAATCTTTTGTGGAGTCGTTGTTCTACAAACGGAAAGCGATGTCGTGGTCATCAACAAGGCTGAAGGAGAAGGGCGAGCCGGAAACACCATTGCTCGATCTTTATCGAACAGCGGAGCAAGTCGTACTCGAAGCATTTCCAAAACAAAAAGCGTTCTATCGCTTGCTGTTACGCCTGGACTCCGGCGATGGCTGCCCGTTGGAAGCATTGATAACCCAGACATTATTAACCCGAATCCCCCTTAAACCGGGTGACATTCGAGAAAAAGAGGAGCTTGCGGAGGAACTCAAAGAAGCTGAAACCGCTCCGCCTAAAGTGAAAGAATCTTCTAATCGTGCCCCGACGGGCAAAGCGATGAAGATAATGAAAATCATCGCTTTCATTGCATTAATTGTCTGCGCATTCAACCGGTTTTTTCATTTCTTCTAACGGCCATATCCCGATGACCGGTCGCGCCTGTTACGGCGCTTCCGGTTCTTCAATACCAAGATACTTACGGGCGAAATGACGAGCTTCATCAACGCGTTCTTGATCATTGGAGGACAGCGCGGCATTGAAGTCAGTAATGATATTGCCAAGTATTTCACGCTCATCCCCCAATGCTCGCGACCACAGCTCTTCCAGTTGCGCCTTAAATGTCCTGTTAACCAGTAAGTCACGGGGATAAATTTTCAGCGCTAATAGCCGTGCACGGCTGGTTTCAAGCTGCTGT
>JBOFJM010000289.1:0-2605 GCA_051656825.1 Kluyvera sp. | reverse complement strand
GCTTTTTTCAGCTCCCGCAAACGCAACCACGGATCTTCACCCAGAAACCGGATACAGGCATCAAAGGTTGCGCCGCCCCAGTATTCAAGGGACCAATAGCCCACGTCATCTAACGCAGAAGCAATGGGAAGCATATCGTCGAGACGCAGACGCGTGGCGAACAGGGACTGGTGGGCGTCGCGTAAAACGACATCGGTAATGGCAACGGTCATAGATTCCTCCGTGAATTAAGCAGTAAGACGGTGATGGTGAATGGCGGCAGCAATCACCGGTTTTAAGCGGGTGAAATCGTCCTCCGGCGGGAGAGAACGAAGCACCGGCACCGCTGGCGGCTCAGGAAAAAAACGGGCAATGGCGGCAGACATACCGCGAATAGCGAGGATTAACAGGAACACCAGCACGAATCCCATACCGAGAAACATCAGTGTTAGCCCTTCCCGCAGAAGTACGGCATCAGTCATCAATCAATATCCATAATTGGGGCACGGCGGTGTCAAGGGTCGCAAATGTCATCGCGTTTCCGGCTAAGGAGGTAGAGTGGATTTCCCTTCAGCCGCCCCCGGCCTGGGCCTCTACGTTTAACGCTGGCATTTGCTGCCAATAACACCGCCGTGCAAGGCGTTACACCATCATGCTGAACACGATGCTGGCGATAACCAGCACAATACCGCCGCCCAGACGGGAGGAGATTTGTGCATAGGAGATAAGGTTCATGCGGTTACAGGCGGAAAGCACTTCCAGGTCGCCGGAACCGCCACGGTTTGCCATACATAGACCTGCGGTAATGGCGGATTCAATAGGGAAGAAGCCAATCAGCCAGCCGCCGATGGCTGCGCCGACCACCGCGCCGACAACAATCACTGCGGAGATAATCACGTTAGCGAAGGTCAGGGCGTCGATAATTTCTTGCAGGTCGGTGTAGCACACGCCAACGCCGACCATCAGTACCCACAGCAGTTGTTTAGAGAAGAAGTCGGACAACCGTTTTGCGCCTGCTTTAATTTCTGGTGAGCAGATGCCGGATGCGTTAAGGGCGGCAACAATCAGTACCATCCATGCGAAATAGTGAATCGACACACCGCCAATGCTTGGCAGGATCTTTTTCGCAATAACGTAAGCCAGAAGGAAACAGGTAGTCGATAACACCAGGCCAATCGCCGTTTCACGGTGGGTAATTTGACCGGCTTTTTCATCATCTTCCGTTTTGAAGGAGGCTTTACGTACCAGTTCACCTTCACCACTGAGCCAGGTATATTTTTTGCCGATGATATCGAGAACGGCGGCGAAGATAATGGCGAAGATATTGGCGATAGTCAGAATGGCGATAGCCGTTGAATAGTATTCCTCGCGAGAGCGTCCGGTAACGGAATGGTAGATTTCAGACAGCGGTACTGCGCCCGCGCCATTACCACCACCCATGATAGGCAGCACATAAAGCATCATGATGCGGTCTACCGGAATACCGAAGCACAGCCCAATCGCAATACCGAAAATCGCCGCGCCCGCGATCCCTGTCAGAATCGTTGGAATATAACCGAGCAATGATTTCAGCAGCAGTTTACGGTTTACCGAAAGGATCGCCCCGGTAATCAGCACCGCAATAAACAGATTCAGAAAGTTGCTCTTATCCATCACGTTGCTGATGGCATCGATCTCTTTCTGCGTGAAAATGCCTGCATAAACAAAATAGGCGGCAACCAGAAAAATCATTACCGGCGCACCGCCAATATATTTATTAAAGAGCGGCAGGCGTTTTCCTATTTCACCGAAAATAGCGCCGATAGTAAACATGATAGCAAGGCCGCCGACTAAATCATCGGGCAATGCATTATAAAAATGAGAAAGTAATACTGTTATTAACGCGAATGCGTAAAGCGGTAGCGACATGCCGAAGATTTTAAACCCCAGCAGACTACTTGCGCCTTTTTTCTCCGTTGCCGGAGCCTGGCTTATGTTAGTCATAAACATCATCCTGTGTATATATCCGTGATACTTCGCATTGCCAGATGTTGGCTATAAGCAACCCGAATTATTTTGGCTATCGATGGGTGGTAAGACCGACGCATATTAATAAATTCGCATTAAACGGAGATGTGATTATCTTCACCGAATTACCGTGTTTTTAATTAATTTAATTGGTTTTATTTTGTTAGTTAATTAACAACATAAAAATTATAAAGAAAATAAAAGTCGGTGGAGAAATGTGATTGCTCTATCAGACCCACAATATAAACACTGGCGAAATATGCGGCGTTATTTGCTAATGGACGCAGAATAATGAATCTGAAATTTAAGCGTAGTTATCCGCAGCAGGATGCGCTACCTCGCAAGACGGTGGAGTCTTTCCTGCAAAAGGCGGGGCTTGCTCTTGAAGCGGATTGCGACGTCATTGTATGTGCTGAATGGCAGGGCGAGCTGGTGGGCTGCGGGGCGATCGCCGGGAATGTGCTGAAGTGCATCGCCGTGTCGCCAGCGTTACAAGGCGAAGGGCTGAGCCTGAAGCTCTTGACCGAGCTGTTAACGCTGGCTTATGAACTCAATCTCAGTGAGCTGTTTTTATTCACCAAACCGGAAAACAGCGCGCTGTTCTCCGGCTCTGGTTTTT
>JBOFJM010000288.1:0-3016 GCA_051656825.1 Kluyvera sp. | reverse complement strand
CGATTATTACTTAGGCGAACATATCCCGGATATCGCGAGTGTTGACTTAGGCCTGCCGGATGAAGACGGTTTGTCGCTCATTCGCCGCTGGCGCAGCCACGATATCTCGCTGCCGATTCTGGTACTCACCGCCCGCGAAAGCTGGCAGGACAAAGTGGAAGTGCTGAGCGCGGGCGCGGATGACTACGTCACCAAACCGTTCCACATTGAAGAAGTTGCCGCGCGAATACAGGCGCTGATGCGTCGTAACAGCGGTCATGCTTCGCAGATTATCTCTTTGCCGCCGTTCCAGGTTGACCTTTCTCGCCGTGAGCTTTCCATTAACGAAGAGGCCATTAAACTCACCGCATTTGAATACACCATTATGGAAACGCTGATTCGCAACAACGGCAAAGTAGTGAGCAAAGATTCATTAATGCTGCAACTGTACCCGGATGCCGAGCTGCGCGAGAGCCACACTATCGACGTCCTGATGGGCCGCCTGCGCAAGAAAATTCAGGCCCAGTATCCGCATGACGTCATCATCACCGTACGCGGTCAGGGCTATCTATTCGAACTACGTGAATGAAAAAATTTAGCCGACATATTTTTCCGCTTTCGTTGCGGATGCGTTTCCTGCTGGCGACAGCCGCCGTGGTTATTGTGCTATCGTTGGCCTATGGCATGGTCGCCCTGGTCGGCTACAGCGTCAGTTTCGACAAAACAACGTTCCGCTTGCTGCGTGGCGAAAGCAACCTGTTCTATACGCTGGCAAAATGGGAAAACAATACCCTTCACGTTGATATTCCCGACAACCTGAACATGCAAAGCCCTACGGTGGCGTTAATCTACGACGCGCATGGCAAGCTGTTATGGCAACAAAAAAACCTCCCCTGGTTGGTGGATCGCATTCAGCCAGATTGGCTAAAAGGTAACGGTTTCTATGAAATCGAGGCCGATGTTAACTCCACCAGCACCTTACTGCGTGACGATCATGAGGTTCAAAAACAGCTGACCGAGATGCGCCAGCAGGGTGATGATTCCGAGATGACACACTCGGTCGCGGTGAACAGTTATCCGGCGACCAGCCTGATGCCTGCGTTGGTGATTGTGGTTATCGACACCATCCCCATTGAGCTAAAACGCTCATACATGGTCTGGAACTGGTTCTCCTACGTGCTCGCCGCAAACCTGTTGTTGGTGATCCCGCTATTGTGGATTGCCGCCCACTGGAGCCTGCGCCCTATCGCCGCACTCACCCGCGAAGTCCGCGAGCTGGAGGAGCATCATCGCGAGCTGCTCAATTCAGAAACCACCCGCGAACTCACAAGCCTGATCCGCAACCTTAACCGCCTACTGAAAAGTGAGCGCGAGCGCTACGACAAATACCGCACCACCCTCACCGACCTGACTCACAGCCTGAAAACGCCGCTGGCGGTGCTGCAAAGCTCACTACGTTCACTACGCAGCGAGAAAATAACGGTCAGCGAGGCGGAGCCGGTAATGCTGGAGCAGATAAGCCGTATTTCGCAGCAAATCGGCTATTACCTTCACCGCGCCAGTATGCGCACTGACAGCACGCTGGTCAGCCGCGAGCTGCATCCGGTCGCACCGCTGTTAGACAGCCTGACATCAGCGCTCAATAAGGTTTACCAAAACAAAGGTGTCAATATCACGCTGGATATCTCCCCGGAAATTACCTTTGCCGGTGAGAAAAATGACTTTATGGAAGTGATGGGCAACCTATTGGATAACGCCTGTAAATATTGCCTGGAGTTTGTTGAAGTTTCTGCCCGCCAGACCGAGGAATATCTGCATATTATTGTGGAGGATGACGGCCCGGGGATCCCGCAAAGTAAGCGTGATATCGTGTTCGATCGCGGCCAGCGGGCCGACACATTACGTCCAGGGCAAGGCGTCGGCCTTTCCGTGGCGCGTGAAATTGTTGGGCAATATGATGGGCCAATCGTCCCCCATGACAGCCTGCTCGGCGGAGCAAAAATGGAAGTGATTTTCGGTCATCAAAATCTGGACAGCCACGAAGGATAAATTGTGTTTCTGCGGCAGGGTGATTTTGTAAATAAGATGTATAATCCACGCATACATCCTGCTGCGGAATAATCAATATGGAATATCACTTAACGCTAAACTGGCCTGATTTTATGGCACGCTACTGGCAAAAACGTCCGGTAGTGCTGAAACGCGGCTTCGCCAATTTTATTGACCCCATTTCACCGGATGAGCTGGCTGGTCTGGCGATGGAAAACGAGGTAGACAGCCGACTGGTAAGCCACCTTGACGGCGACTGGCAAGTGAGCCACGGCCCGTTCGAAAGTTACGATCACTTAGGCGAGAGCAACTGGTCGCTGCTGGTACAGGCCGTCGATCACTGGCACGAGCCGTCCAGCGCGCTAATGCGCCCTTTCCGCGCCCTCCCCGACTGGCGCATTGACGACCTGATGATCTCCTTCTCCGTGCCCGGCGGCGGCGTAGGCCCGCACGTCGATCAGTATGACGTCTTTATTATTCAAGGGACGGGGCGTCGTCGCTGGCGTGTCGGTGAGAAAACCGCGCTCAAACAGCACTGCCCGCACCCGGACTTGCTCCAGGTGAAGCCGTTTGAGGCGATTATCGATGAAGAGATGGAGCCGGGGGATATTCTGTATATTCCGCCAGGATTCCCACACGAAGGCTACGCGCTGGAAAACTCGCTCAATTACTCTGTCGGCTTCCGTTCGCCAAACAGCCGCGAGCTGATTAGCGGTTTTGCTGACTATATTTTACAGCGCGATCTTGGTAGCCAGCACTATAGCGATCCTGATGTCCCGTCACGCGATCATCCGGCTGACATTCTGCCGCAAGAAGTGGATCGTCTGCGTGGAATGATGCTGGAGCTGATTGAACAGCCAGAACATTTCCAGCAGTGGTTGGGAGAATTTATCAGCCAGTCGCGCCACGAGCTGGACATTGCACCGCCGGAGCCACCTTACCAGCCGGATGAAATTTACGATGCTTTGCAGCAGGGTGATATGCTTCA
>JBOFJM010000287.1:0-31279 GCA_051656825.1 Kluyvera sp. | reverse complement strand
CAGACCATGCACAATGTCATGCTCAACGGAGGCATCCTGGCCTTTCAGATGCGCCATTTTCGCCACCAGCAACAGCAAAACCGTCAACTGAGTGGTAAAGGCTTTCGTCGAAGCGACGCCAATTTCAGCACCAGCGTTGGTCATAATCGCCAGATCGGATTCACGCACCAACGAGGAACCCGCAACGTTACAAATCGCCAGTGATCCTAAGAAGCCCAGCTCTTTGGTTAAGCGCAGGCCTGCCAGAGTATCGGCGGTTTCACCGGACTGCGACAGCGTGATCACCAGGCTGTTCGGGCGAACGGCCGATTTGCGATAGCGGAATTCCGAGGCGATTTCGACATCGCACGGCATACCCGCCAGCGATTCAAACCAATAACGCGCCACCATGCCGGAGTTATAAGACGTACCACAGGCGATAATCTGGATATGTTCTACCTTCGAGAGCAGCGCATCCCCCTCTGGCCCCAGCTCGCTTAAATCGACCTCTCCGTGGCTGATGCGCCCGGATAAGGTGTTTTTGATCGCGTTCGGCTGTTCGTAAATCTCTTTCTGCATGTAGTGGCGATAGATGCCTTTGTCGCCAGCGTCATACGTCAGGTTAGATTCGATTTCCTGGCGCGTTACAGATTCACCAGTTTTATCGAACACACTAACGGTACGGCGCGTCACTTCCGCAATGTCTCCCTCTTCCAGGAAGATAAAGCGACGAGTAACCGGCAACAGCGCCAGTTGGTCGGAAGCAATAAAGTTTTCACCCATGCCCAAACCAATAACCAGCGGGCTACCAGAACGCGCTGCCAGCAGTGTGCCTGGATCACGGGAATCCATGATAACCGTGCCATAAGCACCGCGAAGCTGCGCGATAGTGCGCAAAACGGCTTCACGCAGCGTGCCGCCCTGTTCCATTTCCCAATGCACCAGGTGAGCAATAACTTCGGTATCGGTGGCAGAAACAAAGACATAACCACGCGCTTGCAGCATTTCGCGCAGCGGTTCGTAGTTTTCGATGATGCCGTTATGCACCACCGCAATGTGGTCAGAAACATGCGGATGCGCATTGCCTTCTGAAGGTTCACCGTGCGTCGCCCAACGGGTATGCGCGATACCGGTTCCACCGTACAGTGGGTGTTCTTCTGCCGCTTGCGCCAATACCTGTACTTTGCCCAGGCGGCGCAGGCGGTTCAGATGGCCTTGATTATCAACCACCGCCAGACCTGCGGAGTCATAGCCACGGTATTCCAAACGACGAAGGCCTTCGAGAAGGATTTCAGCTACATCACGTTGCGCGACTGCGCCAACAATTCCACACATAGTTTTATGTTCCGATTTTGGCATTATGCCATGCGTTGTCGGTCAACCTGTTGCCCGTATTCCGGGCGCCCCGAGCCTTGTAGAGAGTGGGGTTATTTTTATAGGTACTGCTTTTGGGCGGGAGATTATGTTATCGCCTCACCCGTTGTTAGCCTGACGGCATTAACGCCTTATCAGGCCAACAAAAGAATTGCCGGGATAACCCGGCTGAATTACTTTTTCTTCACCGGACGTTGCCAGCCTTGTTTATGCACCTGCGGCACACGGCTTAGCACCAGTTCGTTATCCGCGATATCACGCGTTACCGTTGTGCCAGCGGCAATCGTCACGCCTTTACCGATGGTGACTGGAGCCACCAGCTGAGAATCGGAGCCGACAAAAACATCATCGCCGATAATGGTTTTAAACTTGTTCGCGCCATCGTAGTTACAGGTAATCGTCCCCGCGCCGATATTCACGTTGTCACCAATTTCCGCGTCGCCGAGGTAAGCCAGATGACCGGCTTTCGAGCCTTTGCCCAAACGCGCTTTTTTCAGCTCAACAAAGTTACCGACGTGTGCGCCTTCCAGCAGTTCAGCGCCCGGACGCAGACGCGCGAACGGCCCAATGGTACAAGCGGCTTGCAGGTTAGCGTCTTCTACCACGCTGTACGGGCTAATTTCACAGTCATCGCCGATAACCGCGTTTTTAATCACGCAGCCCGTGCCGATTTTGACGCGATGGCCCAACACCACGTTGCCTTCAAGGATAACGTTAGTATCAATTTCAACATCACGCCCGTGAGATAACGTACCGCGCAGGTCAAAACGCGCCGGATCACGCAGCATAACGCCCGCCAGCAGCAGTTTTTCTGCCTGCTCGGCCTGGTAAACACGTTCCAGACGCGCCAGTTGTAAGCGGTTGTTCACCCCTTCAACTTCGCTCAGGCGGTCAGGATGCACGGCGACAATCTCACGCCCTTCCTGGTAGGCCATAGCGATAATATCGGTAATATAGAACTCGCCCTGCGCATTGTTGTTGTCGAGGTTCGCCAGCCAGCGCTTCATGTCTGCGCCATTGGCAATCAGGATACCGGTGTTGATTTCAGGAATTAAACGCTGCTCATCGGTCGCGTCTTTATGTTCCACGATACCGGTCACTTTGCCATTTTCACGGGTGATACGGCCATAACCGCTAGGGTCATCAAGTTTAACCGTCAACAGTCCAATGCCGCCCTGCGGTTTAGCGTCACGCAAGCGTTGCAGCGTTTCAACCGAGATCAGCGGAACATCGCCGTACAGCATCAGAATATCTTCGTCATCGGCAAAGAACGGCGCAGCCTGCTGCATCGCATGGCCTGTGCCTAATTGCTCGGCCTGTAGCACCCAGTTGAGGTTGCTATCCGTTAACGTCTGCTTGAGTAAATCACCGCCGTGGCCATACACCAGATGAACCTGGCTTGCGCCAACATGATTAGCAGCATCAATGACATGCTGCACCATCGGTTTACCCGCCAGGGTATGCAGCACTTTAGGAAGTTCGGAATACATGCGAGTGCCTTTGCCAGCGGCAAGGATCACAACGCTCATGGTACGGTTAGACATAGGTATCCTGTCTGTAAATTAAGAATGAAGTAAACCGCTTTCACGTTGAAAATTCTACATATTTTTCGCCATGAAATGGTCTGATTATAAAACGTTCAACATAGCCTTGCGTACGGTTTTTCTATGCTTATTTTCGTCCATATCAAAACCATTTGTCTTGTAAGAAATCAGACCGGGAGCCGAATTACACGCTATCTCTCTGCTTATGCTGTTCTTTTGCTACCTGAATAAAGGCTGATGAAAATCAAAACAGCGTTTTATTTGATCATTATTGTGACGCACAAAAAAGAAACAGTGTTTTGATTTAGTGATAATCATGCTGAATCATCATTCAGGAAGATTATATGAACAATAAGATACCTCTGGCTCTAACTCTCTGTAGCGCAGCGCTCTCTCTTTCGGCGCAGGCTCACCCAGCCCAGCAATGGAAGGCGATAGCCTTTGGGCAATCCACCGACGTTAACTTCTCCTCCAACGTTCTGCCGGAAAAAGTGGGCGTCAATAATGTCACCATCGACGGCAAAACATTGACCCCACAGCAGGTGGCAGACCTCAGTAAGCCCATCACGATTGAAAGCCGTGGCGGCAAAATTGCCAACTCACACGATGGCCTGACATTTTTCTACACCACGCTGCCAACGGATGAAAACTTTGTGCTGGCAGCAACCGTGACCGTCAACCAGTTCGGCCCGGAGAATGGCGCAAAACCAGCCGCTCAAGAAGGGGCAGGCTTGCTGGTGCGCGATATTATTGGTGTCCCACGCCAGGAACCGCTGAAAGAGGGCTATGAAGAGTTTCCAGCGGCGTCAAACATGGTGATGAACGCCATTATGACGCAGGATAAAAAAGACCATGAGCACGTTAAGCTACAAGCTATTTCACGCAATGGAGTTGTGCAGCCGTGGGGGAACGCCGGAGCTGAAATTAAAAAGGTGAGCTACAAAGAGGGTGTCGATCTGCGTCAGTCGCCAACGTTCCGTCTAAAGCTCGAGCGCACTAACGATGGCTTTATCACCGCCTGGGCTCCGGCGGGTAGCGAGGAGTGGGTCACTCAGCAAGTACCCGCCGCTGACCTTATCTCCGTGCTGGATAAAAAGCAGTATTACGTCGGTTTCTTTGCATCACGTAACGCCAAAATCACCGTTAGCGATGCCTCTCTGACCACCTCGACAGCGAAAACAGTCACCTCGAAACCGTTCGTTGCTAAATCCTGGCCTGTGGTGATGCAAATTGCATCGGGGTCAAAGAGCCTGAGCCAGAATTATACGCTACAGGCACGAGCCAACTATGATGGGCTGTTCACCGTTCGCCACAATGAAGTGGTTATCGGGGAGAATAAACCGGTAAAAGCGGGTGAGATGTTTACACTGCCCGCCACACTTAAAGATAAAAATAGATTCCAGATTACCTTTACGCCCACCAGCGGTAGCGACAGCACGCCGGTAGAGCAGCAGTTTACGGTAAGTCAGGAGAACACCACTTCGGCCAGCACGCTGTACGTTGCAGCGGACGGTAAAGCGGATGCTAAAGGCACGGCTGAATCACCGATGACATTAACCACCGCGATCAGCCTGCTACCGCCGGGCGGAAAAATAATTCTGGCCGCCGGTAATTACCCGAAAACCGATATCCCAATCAGCGCCAGCGGTCTTGAGAATGGCCACAAAACGCTGGAGGCAACGGGTAAAGCGGTCATTCACGGAATGCTGCTGGACGCCAGCTACTGGACTATTCGCGGGATTGATATTACCGAGAAAAGCCTGCGTATTCAGGGCAGCCATAACCTGATTGAAAATGTGGTGGCTTATCATAACGACGATACCGGGATTCAAATATCTTCCGTCGATAAAATCGGTCGCCCGCTGTGGGCAAGCCATAACCGCGTGGTGAACGCCGAATCTTACCGTAATGAAGATCCGGGCAAGATCAACGCCGATGGTTTTGCCGTGAAGATGCGGGTGGGCGAAGGTAACCGTCTTGAGGGCTGCTACTCGCACGACAACATCGACGACGGTTTCGATCTGTTCAATAAGATTGAGGACGGCGCAAACGGCGTGGTGGTGATTGAGAACTCCATTGCCCGCGATAACACCAGCAATGGCTTTAAGCTAGGTGGAGAAGGCCAGCCTGTCGCTCACGAAATTCGCAACAGCATTGCCGTGGGTAACCATCTTGATGGGTTCACCGATAACTTTAACCCAGGCAAGCTGGTGGTGGTGAATAACGTTGCCGTTGATAATCAGCGTTTTAACTTTATCTTCCGCCCAAGCCCATACGGCGATGCCGCAACTCAAGGTGTGTTCAGCGATAACATTTCACTGCGCAGCCAGCCGGGGAAATACGACGATGCCGTAGTGGGGAATATTGATGCCACTAACTACTTTATTGAGAAAGGCAAAAGCGTGAATGCCGAAGGAAAGGAACTGCGTGCGGGAGATTTTCAGTCGCTGACCTTATCACAGCAGCTGGAGCGCAACGCCGACGGCAGCTTTAACACCGGAAACTTTCTGGCTAAGGATTAATTTGGTCGGCCTGATTCATCAGATGATGGTCGCTATACCAGAAAATACAAAGATCGCCATCAGGCGACCTTCTTCATTTTGGTTCTGTTAAACACCGCATATGTTGTGGTTTTCGTTAGCGGTACAGCGTCTTACAGAACGTTGTCTGACCCGCATCACGCGGCCAGAGCGGATACCATTACAGATTGAAGGTACCGAAAGAAATGTTCATAGAGCTGAAAAGTGCGATGATTTTGTTGATCAGTTTCATGGTTTTTATCCTGCGATAGTAGCGTTAATTTCTGTGACTCTCATCACAAAACGAAGTCTACTCCTCTCATTTTTATCGATCAACAGTTTTGTGACTCAAATCACAAAATATTTAAAATACCTTTTCAGTTTCATTTAAACTAAAACAAGACATAAAAAAAGCCAGCCTGGAAACCAGACTGGCTTTTTGACTTTCAAGCCGGTGTTACATCGCTTTTTTGGTCAACTCGATAACGCGCAGTTTAGCGATCGCTTTGGCCAGTTCCGCAGACGCCTGAGCGTAATCCACGTCACCATGAGAGCTCTTAATGTGCTCTTCGGCCTTACGTTTCGCTTCCAGAGCTCGCGCTTCGTCGAGATCCTGGCCGCGAATCGCGGTATCAGCCAGAACGGTCACTGTGCCAGACTGCACTTCAAGAATGCCGCCGGACAGATAGATAAACTCTTCATGACCGTGCTGTTTAACGATGCGAATCATACCAGGCTTAATGGCGGTGAGCAGCGGTGCGTGCCCTGGGTAAATACCCAGCTCACCTTCGCTACCCGTTACCTGGATTTTTTCGACCAGACCAGAGAACATTTGTTGCTCTGCGCTGACGACGTCCAGGTGGT
Organism: Kluyvera sp.; assembly: GCA_051656825.1. Classification (GTDB taxonomy): domain Bacteria; phylum Pseudomonadota; class Gammaproteobacteria; order Enterobacterales; family Enterobacteriaceae; genus Kluyvera. The sequence goes on along the minus strand of JBOFJM010000287.1, from coordinate 24,999 downwards.
AAGTCATTGCCATATCACCCTCCGATTAAGGCGTTAAAGTTTTTTGGCTTTTTCCACTGCTTCGTCAATGGAACCGACCATGTAGAACGCCTGCTCCGGCAGGTGATCGTATTCGCCGTCCATGATGCCTTTAAAGCCACGGATGGTGTCTTTCAGCGCAACGTATTTGCCCGGAGAACCGGTAAATACTTCTGCTACGAAGAACGGCTGGGACAGGAAGCGCTGAATTTTACGAGCGCGTGCTACCACCAGTTTATCTTCTTCAGACAGTTCATCCATACCCAGGATGGCGATGATGTCTTTCAGTTCCTGATAACGCTGCAGGATGGACTGAACGCCACGCGCGGTGTCGTAGTGTTCCTGACCAACAACCAGCGGGTCCAGCTGACGGCTGGTAGAGTCCAGCGGGTCAACGGCTGGGTAGATACCCAGAGACGCGATCTGACGGCTCAGTACCACGGTTGCATCTAAGTGAGCAAAGGTGGTTGCTGGGGATGGGTCAGTCAAGTCATCCGCAGGTACGTATACCGCCTGTACGGAGGTGATAGAACCGGTTTTGGTCGAGGTGATACGTTCCTGAAGAACACCCATCTCTTCCGCCAGAGTCGGCTGATAACCTACCGCAGAAGGCATACGGCCCAGCAGTGCAGATACTTCCGTACCGGCCAGGGTATAACGGTAGATGTTATCGACGAACAGCAGAACGTCACGGCCTTCGTCACGGAATTTCTCAGCCATGGTCAGGCCGGTCAGTGCAACGCGCAGACGGTTTCCCGGTGGCTCGTTCATCTGGCCATACACCAGGGATACTTTGTCGATAACGTTGGAGTCGGTCATTTCGTGGTAGAAGTCGTTACCCTCACGAGTACGTTCACCCACGCCTGCAAACACAGAGTAACCGGAGTGCTCGATCGCGATGTTACGGATCAGCTCCATCATGTTTACAGTTTTACCAACACCCGCACCACCGAACAGACCGACTTTACCGCCCTTCGCGAACGGACACATCAGGTCGATAACTTTGATGCCGGTTTCCAGCAGTTCCTGAGAGTTTGACAGCTCTTCATAGGATGGTGCTGCGCGGTGGATAGCCCAACGCTCTTCTTCGCCGATGTCGCCTTTCATGTCTACCGGTTGACCCAGTACGTTCATGATACGACCCAACGTTGCTTTACCTACCGGGACTTCGATCGGGTGCTCAAGGTCTTTAACTTCCAGACCACGACGCAGACCATCGGAAGAACCCATTGCGATGGTACGTACGATACCGCCGCCGAGCTGCTGCTGAACTTCCAGCACCAGAACTTCATTACCATTCTGTACCTCAAGAGCTTCGTACACGCGCGGTACGGCATCCTGAGGGAATTCGACGTCAACTACGGCGCCGATTACCTGGACAATTTTTCCAGTAGCCATCTTGAATCCTCTACGAATTAACCTGGTTATACCGCGGATGCACCACCGACGATCTCGGTGAGTTCCTGAGTAATGCTGGCCTGACGAGCTTTGTTGTATACCAACTGCAGCTCTTTAATCAGGCTGCCGCCATTGTCGGTCGCGGCTTTCATCGCCACCATACGTGCGGCCTGCTCGCTGGCCAGGTTTTCTACCACGCCCTGATAAACCTGAGATTCGACATAACGACGCAGCAGGGTATCCAGCAGCGCTTTCGGATCTGGCTCATACAGGTAATCCCAGGATTTCCGCTTCAGTTCTTCATCTTCTGATGCCGGCAGCGGCAGCAGTTGAGTGATAGTCGGAGTCTGAGACATGGTGTTAATAAATTTGTTGCTGACAATATAAAGCTTGTCCAGACGACCTTCGTCGTAGGCCTGCAACATCACTTTTACCGGACCGATCAGTTCGGACAGGGCAGGTTTATCGCCCATACCAGTAACCTGAGCGACAACATTGCCACCTACGGTATTAAAGAAGGACACACCTTTAGAGCCGATCATTGCGAGGTCGCACTGAACGCCTTTTTCGGACCATGCCTTCATATCCGCCAGCAGTTTCTTGAACAGGTTAATGTTCAAGCCACCGCACAGACCACGGTCGGTAGACACCACCAGGTAGCCCACGCGTTTAACGTCGCGTTCTTCCAGGTACGGGTGCTTATATTCCAGATTACCGTTCGCAAGGTGACCAATCACTTTGCGCATGGTTTCTGCATAAGGACGGCTGGCCGCCATGCGATCCTGCGATTTACGCATTTTGGAAGCGGCGACCATCTCCATCGCTTTAGTGATCTTTTGCGTGTTCTGGACGCTTGCGATCTTACTACGTATCTCTTTTGCGCCGGCCATGAGCTTCTCCTCAATGCCTACGGCCTGCCCTAAGACAGGCCGTCAGACTTTACCAGGACTGGGTTGCTTTGAAGGAATCGAGGATGCCTTTCAGCTTGCCTTCGATTTCGTCGTTATAGCCACCGGACTGGTTGATCTCTTGCATCAACGGAGCGTGATCACGGTCAACGTAAGCCAGCAGAGCGGCTTCGAAGCTACCGATTTTCGCCAGTTCAACATCCGCCAGATAACCACGTTCTGCTGCATACAGAACCAGAGCTTGTTGCGCGACAGACATCGGCGCGTACTGTTTCTGTTTCAGCAGTTCAGTTACTTTCTGACCGTGGTCCAGCTGCTTACGGGTTGCATCGTCAAGGTCAGATGCAAACTGGGAGAACGCTGCCAGTTCACGATACTGTGCCAGAGCGGTACGGATACCACCGGACAGTTTCTTCATGATCTTGGTCTGAGCAGCACCACCCACACGGGATACGGAGATACCAGGGTTAACCGCAGGACGAATACCGGCGTTAAACAGGTTGGTTTCCAGGAAGATCTGACCATCGGTAATGGAGATTACGTTGGTCGGAACGAACGCAGAAACGTCACCCGCTTGGGTTTCGATAATCGGCAGAGCGGTCAGAGAGCCGGTTTTCCCTTTTACTTCACCTTTAGTGAAGGCTTCGACGTAGTCGGCGTTAACACGCGCAGCACGCTCCAACAGACGGGAGTGGAGGTAGAATACGTCGCCCGGGAATGCTTCACGTCCTGGTGGACGACGGAGCAGCAGGGAAATCTGACGGTATGCGACAGCCTGTTTAGACAGGTCATCGTAAATGATCAGCGCATCTTCACCACGGTCGCGGAAGTATTCGCCCATTGCACAACCGGCATATGGCGCCAGATATTGCAGTGCAGCGGATTCAGACGCGGTTGCCACAACAACGATGGTGTTAGCCAGCGCGCCGTGTTCTTCCAGTTTACGTACCACGTTAGAAATGGTGGACGCTTTCTGGCCGATAGCCACGTAGACACACTTGATGCCGGAATCACGTTGGTTGATGATGGCGTCGATTGCCAGCGCGGTTTTACCGGTCTGACGGTCACCGATGATCAATTCACGCTGACCACGACCGATTGGGATCATGGCATCAACGGATTTATAACCGGTCTGAACCGGCTGATCTACGGATTGACGTTCGATTACGCCCGGTGCGATTGCTTCAACAGCAGAGAAGCCGTCGTTATCCAGCGCACCTTTACCATCGATTGGCGCACCCAGGGTGTTAACCACACGGCCCAGCAGGCCACGGCCAACCGGAACTTCCAGGATACGACCCGTACACTTAACCGTCATGCCTTCGGCGAGGTCAGCGTATGGACCCATCACAACTGCACCTACGGAGTCGCGCTCCAGGTTCAGTGCGATAGCGTAACGGTTACCCGGCAGGGAAATCATCTCACCCTGCATACAATCGGCAAGGCCGTGAATGCGGATAACACCGTCACTTACAGAAACAATAGTACCTTCGTTGTGAGCTTCGCTCACCACATTGAACTGAGCAATGCGCTGCTTGATCAGTTCGCTGATTTCGGTGGAATTCAGTTGCATGCTCCAGTCCCCTTAAGACTGCAAGACGTCTGCAAGGCGATCAAGACGGCTGCGTACGCTACCATCAATGACCATATCACCCGCACGGATGATAACACCTGCCATTACAGACTTATCGATTTTGCAATTCAGCTTAACTTTGCGTGACAGACGCTTTTCCATCGCGGCGCTGATTTTCGCAAGCTGTTCTTCACTCAATGCGGTGGCGGAAGTGACTTCTACCTCAGAGGTAGCCTCACTCGCGGCGCGCAGGTGAACAAACTGCTCAAGAACATCAGGGAGCACTTTCAGACGACCATTTTCAGCCATAACCTTAATCAGGTTCTGACCATTTTCGTCCAGTTGCTCACCACAAACTGCGATAAACGACGTTGAGAGCGTTTCCGGTGCCAGTGCACCAGACAAAAGCTCTGTCATTTGTTCGTTCTTCGTCACTTCGGCGGCAAACGCCAGCATGTCCTGCCAGTGTTCTACACAGTTGTGTTCGACGGCAAAGTCAAAAGCTGCTTTGGCGTAGGGGCGAGCTACCGTAACAAATTCAGACATCAGCCCCTCCCTCCTTACAGTTCAGCGACAAGTTTATCCACGATGTCGCTGTTAGCAGCTTCATCCACGGAACGTTCGATGATCTTCTCGGCGCCAGCAACAGCCAGGATAGCGACTTGCTTACGCAGCTCTTCACGAGCACGTTTACGCTCAGCGTCGATTTCAGCCTGAGCTTGTGCCACGATTTTAGTACGTTCCTGTTCTGCTTCAGCTTTAGCTTCGTCCAGAATCTGAGAGCGACGTTTGTTCGCCTGCTCGATGATTACCTGGGCTTCCGCTTTCGCTTTTTTCAGCTGGTCGGTCGCATTGGCCTGTGCAAGGTCCAAATCCTTTTTAGCTCGTTCTGCAGAAGAAAGACCGTCAGCAATTTCTTTTTGACGTTTTTCGATGGCAGCCATTAACGGCGGCCATACGTATTTCATGCAGAACAGAACGAACAGGACAAACGCGATGGCCTGGCCGAGGATTGTTGCGTTAAGATTCACAGCACAATGCCTCTTATCTAGTTAACGTTCTGATATTGCTCTTACTTAATTCAAAGCAACGCTTACTACGCGACAGCAAACATCACGTACAGACCCAGACCAACAGCGATCATTGGGATAGCATCCACCAGACCCATAACGATAAAGAACTGAGTACGCAGCAGTGGAATCAGATCCGGTTGACGCGCTGCGCCTTCCAGGAATTTGCCCCCGAGGATGCCGATACCGATCGCAGCACCGATTGCCGCCAGACCCATCATCAAAGCGGCAGCCATGTACAGCAGATCAACATTCAGGTTTTCCATGACAATCTCCAGTTTGTTTCAGTTAAAACGTAGTAGTATTGGTAAATTAATGCTCTTCAGACGCCATCGACAGATAGACGATCGTCAGAACCATGAAGATGAAGGCTTGCAGCGTAATAATCAGGATGTGGAAAATGGCCCACGGCACATTCAGAATCCACTGTGACCACCACGGCAACAGACCAGCAATCAGAATGAAAATCAGCTCACCGGCATACATATTACCGAACAATCGCAGACCAAGAGAAACTGGTTTGGACAGCAGGCTTACCCCTTCAAGGATTAAGTTGACAGGAATAAATGCCCAGTGATTGAACGGCTGAAGCGTCAACTCTTTCGTGAAGCCACCGATGCCTTTCATTTTGATGCTGTAGAACAAAATCAGGATAAACACGCCCAGAGCCATCGACAGAGTGATGTTCACGTCAGCAGACGGAACCACACGCAGTGCAGGCAGACCAAGGATATGCTCGCCAATGTACGGCAGCAGGTCGATAGGCAGTAAGTCCATCAAGTTCATCAGGAATACCCAGACGAAAATCGTCAGGGCTAGCGGAGCGATAACCTTGCTTTTGCCATGGTACATGTCTTTGACACTGCCATGAACAAAGCCGATTACCAGCTCAATCGCGGTCTGAAATTTGCCTGGTACGCCGCTGGTTGCTTTTTTGGCAACGCTACGGAACGTAAGCAGGAACAACAGACCCAGAACCACCGAGAAGAACATGGAGTCAATATTGAGCGTCCAGAAGGTGGCTGGGGGGTTATGCGGATCTACCAGCGAGAATGTACGCAGGTCCAGCTGAAGGTTATTCAGGTGGTGCCCTATGTAATCCTGCGGCGTCATATTTTCTGAAGCCATGATGCCTTTACCCTTTGTTGTTAATTACAGCAGGTGCCAGTATCTGAACCACTAGCACCAAAATCCATGTCACTATTAGCGGTGTAAATACCGCCTTCAATACCGCCAGCGCCACTATCAGCAACACTAACATCGCCAGCACCTTAAACGCTTCACCAAAAGCGAACGTCCAGGCCACCAGGCCTTTAGCGGGAGTATGTACCTGGTGACGCCAGGCAAAAATCATAAACAACATATTAGGCAGTAACACTGCTAGGCCTCCACAAACAGCGGAGATGCCCCAGAAGGGGTCTTTAAGGCTGAACAGCAATCCACTTGCTACCACTGCCAGAAGCTGAATAGACAGAAGCTGAATAGACAGAAGCTTACGAGCAACGTTTCGACTCACGAGCGACATAGACATCACGTTTGAACTCCTGCTCCCTTCGAGGTATGCCGCGTGTCGTATAAAACGTTCTTTAAAGCTCGGAGTCAAGCCTCAAAAAGCGGACAAATTATACGGTGACGCTTCGTGATTTCAAACAATAAGTAGCCAAAAGGTGAATAAATATTTAAATATTTTTCATTCGCGCTATTTTTCTACATTTTGTCAAAGTGTGAACCATCGTACAAAAATGCAAATACCGCGAAAACAGCAATCACAAAGCGTGCTCACGATCACATATTAAACATTTACGAGTTAAGCCTTTGATTAAACGTCGCAAAATATTACTTCTCATCGTTTTGATATGTAAGAATAAATTTCCATATTCTTTTAAAAACACATCGATACAGAACAAAAACCATTCATTGACATTTATAATAACTTATTAACATAGCTAAATAGCCTCAAACCTGACTTATAGCAGGCTGATATTTTCCATGTTTACTATTTTTATCGTTAACAAAAAAAGCTCCGTTACTATCAAGATAAAAACAAGTTAAGCTATCGTTAAATTAAACGGTTCACAGGTACTGCGAATAACGCATTTGTTAACACCTGAAACCGCATTTTTTTTCCATTTTTTTTGATAAAAATTAAATTTTATTTGGTGTAATTATCACCAAATGACGCTCCCCTTCCAACTGAGGAACCCGTAGTTCAACAACGGATTCAACGCTGAACGCTACTGGAAGCTGCGTAATTTCATCTTCAGGCAGTTGGCCCTTAAGCGCATAAAAACGCCCTTCTATGCCCGGCAGATGGTGACACCAGTTGACCATATCGGTCAGTGAAGCAAATGCACGGCTGATAACCCCGTCAAACGGCGGCTCGGCGGGGAAATCCTCAACACGACTCTGCACCGGCGTAACGTTTGTCAGCGCAAGCTCATGCTGCACCTGACGCAGGAAGCGTACGCGCTTACCCAGACTATCCAGCAGCGTAAAATGCGCATCTGGACGCACGATGGACAGCGGAATCCCCGGTAGACCAGGGCCTGTACCGACATCGATAAAGCGTTCGCCTTTCAGAGACGGCGCAACCACGATGCTGTCGAGAATGTGGCGCACCAACATCTCATTAGGGTCACGAACGGAGGTCAGGTTGTATGCCTTATTCCATTTGTGCAGCATATCTACGTACGCCACAAGCTGGTTTTTCTGGTGATCGGTGAGCGAAATTCCTGCTTCATCCAGCAGACGAGAAAGTTTGTTTAGCACGGAGGTTACCTATTAACGATGATTTAGCGGATGTGGGCTTCGCCTTATCCAGCCGACGTTGTAGTTGTAGGCCCGGTAAGCGTAGCGCCACCGGGCATTATTCGATTGATTATGCGCTACGGCGCAGCAAACCTTGCTTCTTCAGCCATACCAGCAGAATGGAGATAGCGGCTGGAGTAATCCCGGAGATACGCGATGCCTGGCCTATCGAAACGGGTTTGTGATCGTTGAGTTTAGCAATCACTTCGTTAGACAAGCCGTTCACCTGACGATAATCCAGCGTCGCTGGCAGCAGGGTATTTTCATTGCGCTGCTGCTTTTCAATCTCGTCTTGCTGACGCGCGATATAGCCTTCGTATTTAACCTGAATCTCAACCTGCTCTGCCGCCTGCGAGTCTTCTAGTGCAGGGGAGAACGGCGTTAATGCCGTCAGCTGTTGGTAGGTCATTTCCGGGCGGCGCAGCAGATCTTCACCGCTGGCTTCGCGCGATAACGGCGCGCTCAGGTGAGTATTCACTTCGCCCGCAGATTCAGAAGATGGCGCAACCCACGTTGATTTCAGACGTTGGCGCTCACGTTCGATATTTTCCAGCTTCTCATTGAAACGCACCCAGCGAACATCATCCACCAGACCCAGTTCACGACCCGCTTCGGTCAGACGCAGATCGGCGTTGTCTTCACGCAACATCAGGCGGTATTCCGCACGTGAGGTGAACATACGGTACGGTTCTTTAGTCCCCAGAGTACACAGATCGTCTACCAGTACGCCAAGGTAAGCCTGATCACGACGTGGCACCCAGCCCTCTTTCTCAGCAGAGAAGCGAGCCGCATTCAGACCGGCGAGCAGACCTTGCGCAGCAGCCTCTTCGTAACCGGTTGTACCGTTGATTTGGCCAGCAAAGAACAGGCCGTGGATGAATTTGCTCTCCAGCGTTGGTTTCAGATCACGCGGATCGAAGAAGTCATACTCAATGGCATAACCAGGACGAACGATCTTCGCGTTTTCCATTCCCTGCATGGAGCAGACAATTTGCATCTGCACATCGAACGGCAGGCTGGTGGAGATCCCGTTCGGATAAATTTCGTTAGAGGTCAGCCCTTCCGGCTCAAGGAAGATCTGATGCTGATTACGATCGGCAAAACGCATCACTTTGTCTTCGATAGACGGGCAATAACGTGGGCCGATCCCTTCAATTACACCAGCATACATCGGGCTGCGATCGAGGTTATTACGGATAACGTCGTGTGTTTTCTCATTGGTATAGGTGACGTAGCACGGAACCTGACGCGGATGCTGAGATGCCTCGCCGAGGAATGAGAAAACAGGCATTGGGTTATCGCCGTGCTGCTGAGCGAGAACGCTGAAATCGATAGTACGCGCGTCGATACGCGGTGGCGTCCCAGTTTTCAGACGGCTTACGCGCAGCGGCAGTTCACGCAGACGACGAGACAGCGGGATAGATGGCGGATCGCCAGCACGGCCACCGCTGTAGTTATCCAAACCGATATGAATTTTGCCATCGAGGAACGTCCCGACGGTCAGTACAACCGCTTTAGCGCGGAATTTAAGCCCCATCTGGGTTACCGCACCAACCACACGATCGTTTTCGACGATCAGATCTTCCACTGCCTGCTGGAAAATCATCAGGTTCGGTTGATTCTCAAGCGCAGTGCGCACGGCTTGTCTGTAGAGCACACGATCCGCCTGCGCTCGGGTTGCTCGAACGGCAGGGCCTTTGCTGGCGTTTAGTATCCTAAACTGGATACCCGCATGGTCAATTGCTGTTGCCATCAGGCCGCCAAGCGCATCCACTTCTTTTACCAGGTGTCCTTTCCCAATGCCGCCAATCGCCGGGTTGCAGCTCATCTGCCCTAGCGTGTCGATATTGTGTGTCAAAAGCAGGGTCTGTTGACCCATACGCGCTGCGGCCATCGCGGCCTCAGTGCCTGCATGACCCCCGCCAATGATGATGACGTCAAAAGGATCCTGATAAAACATGGTGGTTTGCCTCGCGTAAAGCGGTTTGAAAATGGATTGAAGCCCGGGCCGTGGATTCTACTCAACTTTAGTCGATGGAGAAAGAGTCCGGATCTTGAGTATTAAAAAGAAGATCTTTTTATTTAGAGATCTGTTTTATTGTGATCTCTTATTAGGATCGCCAATGTCTGTGGATAAGTGCGATCCGCATTTTAAGATCAACTGTTTAAGGCGGATCGTTATCTGTGAATGATCGGTGATCCTGGTCAGTATAAGCTGGGATCAAAATGGAGGGTTATACACAGGGCAAAAACTAGCCAACGGTTATTCTTTGGATAACTACCGGTTGATCCAAACTTTTACCCATAGTTATCCACACAATAAATGTCGATCTTTACAAATATCTGAGCAAAAGATGCCAAGATCCCAACCAAATTTCGGCCGGATCTTCGGGAATTTCATGTTCCAGCACGTTTATCTTGAGCGTCTCACCAATCTGTTTGGCTCCACAGGCTTTCAGTTCGGCGTCTAATTTGTCGATTGCGCCACAGAAAGTGTCGTATTCGCGGCTACCGATACCTATCGCACCATAGCGAACCCCTGAGAGATCCGGTTTTTGCTCACGCAATGCATCATATAAAGGTTGCAGGTTGTCAGGAATGTCACCTGCACCGTGCGTGGAGCTAACCACCAGCCAAATTCCTTCACTCGGAAGTTCATCCAGCATCGGGCCGTGCAGCATTTCACTGGAAAAACCAGCCTCGTCCAGCTTTTCAGCCAGATGTTCTGCTACATATTCCGCACTGCCAAGCGTACTGCCACTGATAAGCGTGATATCTGCCATGCTGCCCACCTTTATAAAGAAGGCGTATTGTACGCTGTGAAGGGGCTGGGATCTACCTGTGGAAAAGTATGGGATTAAAAAAACCGATCACGGCTTGATGGTACGCATAATCGGGTTTTGCAGCACGATCAATGTTTCAGTGGACTGAATTTCATCAATTGTTTGGATCTTGTTGATAAGTACCTGCTGAAGGGCGTCGATCGACTTACACATCACCTTTATAAAGATGCTGTAGTGGCCGGTGGTGTAGTACGCCTCAGTTACCTCGTCCAGGCTTTCCAGGCGTGCGAGTGCGGAAGGGTAGTCTTTGGCGCTCTTCAAAATAATGCCAATAAAGCAGCCGACGTCGTAGCCCAACTGTTTAGGGCTAACATCGACGTGCGCGCCGGTAATGATCCCCGCCTGCTTCATTTTCTCTACGCGAACGTGAATCGTTCCAGGGCTAACGGCGAATTGTTTGGCTAATTCGGCGTAGGCGGTGCGGGCATTTTCCATCAATGCTTCAAGGATGCCGCGATCCAGATTGTCGATCTGATAATTTTCCATAGGTTTTTCTTATGCTGATTGATGATTCACTCTATTTTAGCTGTTTATTTTATCGAATCAAAAGTGAGTAAGGCTTTTTATTGTTTGATTATTGAATTGATACCCCTTTTTGTTGCTTAATCAATGGCAACAGGACGCAGGAGTAAAAATAATGAAAACCGCATACATCGCAAAACAACGCCAGATTAGTTTCGTTAAATCCTATTTTTCCCGTCAGCTGGAAGAGAAGCTGGGGCTTATTGAAGTTCAGGCTCCTATCTTAAGCCGCGTGGGGGATGGGACGCAGGATAACCTGTCTGGTTGCGAGAAGGCGGTTCAGGTGAAAGTGAAAGCACTGCCAGACGCCCAGTTCGAAGTGGTTCATTCACTTGCGAAATGGAAGCGTCAAACCCTGGGACAACACGACTTCAGCGCGGGCGAAGGGCTGTACACGCACATGAAAGCCCTTCGCCCCGATGAAGACCGACTCTCTCCGATTCACTCCGTTTACGTTGACCAGTGGGACTGGGAACGCGTGATGGGTGATGATGAGCGCCATATCGGTACGCTGGAAAGCACCGTGCAGGCTATCTGGGCGGGAATCAAAGAAACGGAAGCCGCTGTGAGTAAAGAATTTGGTCTGACACCGTTCCTGCCAGAACAGATTCACTTCGTTCACAGCGAAACACTGCTGAGCCGCTATCCGGGGCTGGACGCCAAAGGGCGCGAACGCGCCATCGCCAAAGAGCTGGGCGCGGTCTTCCTGATTGGGATCGGCGGTAAATTATCTGATGGCCATCGCCACGATGTGCGAGCGCCAGACTACGACGACTGGAGTACCCAGAGCGCGTCCGGCTTTGCCGGTCTGAACGGTGACATTCTGGTGTGGAACCCTATTCTTGAAGATGCGTTTGAGCTTTCTTCAATGGGGATTCGCGTTGACGCAAAAGCGCTGAAACACCAGTTAGCGCTGACCAGCGATGAGGATCGTCTCCAGCTTGAATGGCACCAGGCGCTGTTGCGCGGCGAGATGCCGCAGACTATCGGCGGTGGTATTGGTCAGTCACGCTTGACCATGCTGTTGCTGCAACTCTCGCATATCGGCCAGGTGCAGTGCGGTGTGTGGCCTACTCAGGTGCGCGAAAGCATCACTTCTCTTCTTTAATATTAACGCCGCCAGCGTCGCAGCAGGCGGCTACGCAACCCGGTATCGAAGCGCCAGATATGATCAAAGATGCGCATGATGCCGGGTTTGCCATGTGCAGACATCGCCACCGCATGAAATCGGTGCTGATGCTTGTGCTGTAAATCCGCCACCGTTTTCACTACCTCATCCGGCAGCCTTTGGGCGATAAAATCGGAAATCACTACCGCGTCGGCATCCTGCCACTGTGGGTTTTGTAGATGTTCAATGATCGCGCGAAAACAGCTCGCCATGTCTGTGCCGCCGCGAAAACGCTGGCTTAAAAAGCGAATCGCCTGCTCCAGCCCCTGGGGGTGGGTTAGCTCGTAGCGCACCACTTCGTTAGAAAACAGCATGATGTAGCAACGGCGGTTATCCGCCAGCGCGACGCGCATCAAGGCCAGACAGAAGGCTTTTGCACACTGTTCATTGAAGCCGCCCATCGAACCGGATGTATCGACGCAGACGATAAACGGCCCGCGCGGTTGTTGGTCTTCATCCTGACGAATGACCGGACGCTCGGTAATTTTTTCCCGCCAGGTTTCGCCGTGCAGGCGGTAGGTCAGTAGCTGTTTTTCCACCAGCCGACGGTAAAATTCATATTCCAGCTCGGTAATGCCCAGTGTCGCCAGCTCCGTCGGCAGCAAACGCAAGATATCATCGCTTTGCTGGATACCGTCAACCTGCTCAGGAACAATAGAAGGCTCGCGCACTAACGTGCGGAACGTTTCCATCGGTGCATCTTTCTTGGGCACTAATTTGGCCTGTCGGGAGCGCCCTAGCTGTTCGGCCAGGCGCATAAGCTCCGGCTGCTGGCTAAGAAAATCACCGTATTTGACGATAAGCTGATAGTCACCGCGTTTAAGCTGGCCTGCACTCATATCCCACAGCCGCCCACCAGCGTTGTCGTTTTCCACCAGCACCGGTTCAAGCTGACCGCTGAGGGTCATCCGTTCCTGCACTTCGCTGAGCAGTTGTTCACGCTCTTCTTCCAGCAGTTGCTGGTTAATCGACGTGACCTGCACCACCAGGCTTAAGCGCCAGCGCTGAAGAAACAGCGTATGCAGCGCTGGGGTAAACGTGCTGTTGTTGGCGACCAAGTGCTGTGCCTGCGCGGCATAAGGTGACTGTACGCGTGTTAGCAGCGCCTGAATTTGCGGTAACTGCACAATAAATTGTGGCGTGGATAAGAGCTGGCTTTGCTGATAGCAAATCACCTCTTCTTCCAGTTCTGGCGAAATCTGCACGCTTTTCAGCCGGTTCTTGAACGTTTCTCGCAAACGAGGCAGATCATCGGTGATAGCGCTTTTTAAACGTGGGAATTTCTCAAAGAAAATCGCTAACTGTGGCGAAGCCAGCAGGGTGATGATCATCTCTTCGATCATCCCCTCCTCGCTGACCGCTAACATGACGTTGAGCGTATCAACGGTCAGCATTGCTGTGCCTGTTTGATTTGCGCGGCGACATCTTGCAGGCTGGCCTCAATGCGCCCTAACCACTCTTCATTAATAAACAGGCATTTTTGCTGCTCGCTAAAGCGGTTGTGCTGCTGGTGCCACTCTTCGTTCAGGGCATCCAGCTGTTGGCGAATCTCGGCAGGCATATTTTCCGGTGTTTCAGAGCCTGGTAGTGACAAGCGTGATCCTTGCAGGCTCACGTCGCGCACCACCAGATGCTGAGCGCCATCGACTTCCATATTCAACGTTAACGCAAAGCCGATACCGTTGAGCTTGCCGCGAATCTCCCCGCCCTTTTCCAGCCAGTTTGCTAATGCCTGGCGTTCGAAAGTGATATGAATCACCTCGATATCGTGCAGTTTTAGCGGCTTTTGCAATAATAGTGTCACCGTCGGCGACTGGATTTCTGCTGGCAACTCGTAATGCGGTTTACGGCTGAACATGCCGCCCAGGCGGATGACTTTCAGCGCGGTTTTGTCGCTTTGCTGCTGTTGTAGCTGAAGGCGCTGTTGCGTGATTGCGCCCAACTTATTCAGCATAGCCTGTTGCTGCCACGCATGTCCGGTCATCAAAATATCTATCTGTTGTTGCAGCAAATTCCGGCTTTCTGCGTCGTGCCACAGGCACTCCTGAAGCAGGATCAGATCGATAGGTGCGATCGCATCGCGGCCGCTGAAAAAGGCGCAGGCTTGCAGCAGACGAATGGCTTTTTTCCAGCGTCGGTCGGAAACGTACGGCGCGCTGGGCAGATTATCTAACTGCTGACGCAGGGTAAAAATCAGCTCAAAGACGGCATCCGGTAATTTGACGTTACCGATGTCTTGCTGCCATTTGAAATACTCTTCATCCGTCACCTGTAAACTGGCGGGAATCAGGTCGCCGCTCTCATCTTGCTGGCTAATCAGCATTGAGCGAAAATTCCCTTTATCCTGCACTTTATCGAGCCACAGACGAATCAGCATACGGTCGTATAGCGCTTCGAGGCTGCTTTCGGCTTCCGGTAGTTCGTTCGAGGCAGCCACCAGTAGACGCATAGGGATCTTCTCGACGCTTGCGCCGTTGCGGAAGTGGCGTTCGTTAATCGCCGTCAGTAAGGTGTTGAGGATGGCCGGGCCTGCTTTCCAGATTTCATCCAGAAAGACTATCTCGGCTTCCGGTAAATAGCCTGCGGTCAGGCGCTCGTAACGGCCTTCATCTTTCAACGCTTGAATAGACAGCGGCCCAAACACCTCTTCCGGCGTGGAGAAGCGCGTCATCAGATATTCGAACGCGCGGGCGTGCTGAAATGCGTATTTCAGACGGCGGGCTATCAAACTTTTGGCGATACCTGGCGGGCCAAGTAAAAACACGCTTTCGCCGCTCAGCGCCGCTAACAGGCATAGACGAATCGCATGACTGCGTTCGAAAAGACCTTTTTCCAGCGCGCTACTTAACCGCGAAATTCTTTCGGCTAATAAATGTGGTTGGGCCATAATTAACATGCGTCCTTTCGCCGTTTGTCCGGCTAACTGGCTGAGTATAGTCGTTTAAGTCTCGAGGTGAATAGCTTGAATAGAACTCGCAATTGCTTGAGCCAGATTAAGATGAGGTAATTAAGGGGTACGATTTTACTGTTAATCGTGCATACTGTGCGCTTTTAGTGGGCCAAGGGACTAGGCACACATTTGTTTCATAAACGAAAGACTAGTCTATGAGCACTGATAAGAAACAATCTCTATCAGCGATAACACTCGCTGCAATCGGCGTGGTATACGGTGACATTGGTACCAGCCCTCTCTACACGCTTCGTGAATGTTTGTCCGGTCAGTTTGGTTTTGGTGTCGAACGTGACGCGGTTTTTGGCTTTTTGTCATTAATCTTCTGGCTGCTGGTTTTTGTTGTCTCCATTAAGTACCTGACTTTCGTCATGCGTGCAGATAACGCGGGTGAAGGCGGTATCCTGACGCTGATGTCACTTGCCGGGCGTAATACCTCGGCGCGGATGACCTCAGTGCTGGTGATTATGGGGCTAATCGGCGGCAGCTTCTTCTATGGTGAAGTGGTGATCACTCCGGCCATCTCGGTGATGTCGGCGATTGAAGGTCTGGAAATTGTCGCGCCGCAGCTCGATAGCTGGATTGTGCCGCTTTCCATTATGGTACTGACGCTGCTGTTTATGATTCAAAAGCACGGCACGGGAATGGTCGGCAAACTCTTTGCGCCGATTATGCTGATTTGGTTCCTGATCCTCGCTGTGCTGGGGCTACGCAGTATTATCACCAACCCTGAAGTGCTACAGGCGCTAAACCCTATGTGGGCGGTGCACTTCTTCCTTGAGTACAAAACGGTCTCCTTTGTGGCGCTAGGCGCCGTGGTGCTGTCGATTACTGGGGTAGAGGCGCTGTATGCCGATATGGGCCACTTCGGTAAGTTTCCGATTCGCCTCGCGTGGTTCTCGGTGGTATTGCCGTCTCTGGTGCTGAACTACTTCGGCCAGGGCGCGCTGCTGTTGAAACATCCAGAAGCGATTAAAAACCCGTTCTTCCTGCTGGCTCCTGACTGGGCGCTGATTCCGCTGCTGATTATTGCCGCGCTGGCGACCGTTATCGCGTCACAGGCGGTTATCTCCGGGGTCTTCTCGTTGACGCGTCAGGCGGTGCGTTTGGGCTATTTGTCACCGATGCGTATCATTCACACCTCAGAAATGGAGTCCGGCCAGATTTACATTCCGTTTATCAACTGGCTGCTGTACTTCTCGGTGGTGGTGGTGATTGTCAGCTTCGAGCACTCCAGCAACCTGGCGGCGGCGTACGGTATCGCGGTAACCGGAACCATGGTGCTGACCTCTATTCTCTCCACCACCGTGGCGCGCAAAAACTGGCACTGGAACAAGTATTTTGTCGCGCTGATTCTGGTGGCGTTCCTGTGCGTGGATATCCCGCTGTTCTCGGCGAACCTTGATAAAATTGTCTCCGGTGGTTGGCTGCCGCTAACGCTCGGTCTTATCATGTTCACCATCATGACCACCTGGAAAAGCGAGCGTTTCCGTCTGCTGCGCCGTATGCATGAGCACGGTAATTCTTTGGAAGCGATGATTGCCTCTTTAGAGAAATCGCCGCCGGTACGCGTTCCAGGCACGGCGGTGTATATGTCGCGCGCGCTGAACGTTATTCCGTTCGCCATGTTGCACAACCTTAAACACAATAAGGTGCTGCATGAGCGCGTTATCCTGCTGACGCTGCGCACGGAAGATGCGCCGTACGTTCACAATGTGCGTCGTGTACAGATAGAACAGCTATCGCCGACTTTCTGGCGTGTGGTTGCGAGCTACGGCTGGCGTGAAACGCCAAACGTTGAAGAGGTGTTCCACCGCTGTGGCCTGGAAGGGCTGAGCTGCCGAATGATGGAAACCTCGTTCTTTATGTCGCACGAGTCGCTGATTGTCGGTAAACGTCCGTGGTATCTGCGTCTGCGCGGTAAGTTGTATCTACTGCTGCAACGCAACGCCCTGCGCGCGCCGGATCAGTTCGAAATCCCGCCGAATCGGGTTATCGAGCTGGGTACTCAGGTCGAAATCTAATGCTTATCACGCCCTCCCTCGTTTTGACGGAGGGCGTTTTTTTTCTCTTTCCTCTCATCTTGCGAAACGTTTCGCTAGTGGAGCAAGAAAACAAAATGAAGAAAGGCACGGTACTCAATTCTGAAATCTCATCGGTCATTTCCCGTCTGGGCCATACCGATACCCTGGTCGTGTGTGATGCGGGTCTCCCCATTCCACGTAGCACTTCGCGCATTGATATGGCGTTAACCCAGGGCGTCCCTACCTTTATGCAGGTGCTGGGCGTGGTCACTCAGGAGATGCAGGTCGAGGCCGCCATTCTCGCGACGGAGATTCAACAGCATAATCCGCAGCTCCACGAAACGTTGCTCAAGCATATTGAGCAGCTGCAACAACACCAGGGAAACACCATTGATATTCGTTACGTCTCACATGAGCAGTTCAAACAACAAACCGCAGACAGTCAGGCGGTGATTCGCAGCGGGGAGTGTTCCCCGTATGCGAATATTATTCTCTGTGCTGGCGTCACCTTCTGAGGCCATCATGGACGCACTCTTACAATTAAAAGGGATCGATAAATCGTTCCCTGGCGTAAAAGCCCTCTCCGGTGCGGCGCTGAACGTTTACTCCGGGCGCGTGATGGCGCTGGTAGGTGAGAACGGCGCTGGCAAATCCACCATGATGAAAGTGCTGACCGGTATCTATCAACGTGATGCCGGTTCATTGCTGTGGTTGGGCAAAGAGACGACCTTCAACGGTCCGAAATCCTCCCAGGAAGCCGGTATCGGCATCATCCACCAGGAGCTGAACCTGATTCCCCAACTGACAATTGCCGAGAACATTTTCCTTGGCCGTGAGTTTGTGAATCGCTTTGGCAAAATCGACTGGAAAAAGATGTACGCCGAAGCGAACGTGCTGCTGGCAAAACTGAACCTGCGCTTTAGCAGCGACCGCCTGGTGGGCGACCTCTCCATCGGCGACCAGCAAATGGTGGAAATCGCTAAGGTGCTGAGCTTTGAGTCGAAGGTCATCATTATGGATGAACCGACCGATGCGCTGACCGATACCGAAACGGAATCCCTGTTCCGCGTTATTCGCGAACTGAAATCGCAGGGGCGCGGAATTGTCTATATTTCTCACCGTATGAAAGAGATCTTCGAGATTTGCGATGACGTGACGGTGTTCCGTGATGGGCAGTTTATTGCTGAGCGCGAAGTGGCAAGCCTTGATGAAGACCGGCTGATCGAAATGATGGTGGGCCGCAAGCTGGAAGATCAGTACCCGCATCTGGATAAAGAACCCGGTGACGTGCGTCTGAAGGTTGATGCGCTGTGCGGGCCGGGCGTGGAAAACGTCACCTTTACCCTGCGTAAAGGCGAAATTCTTGGTGTCGCTGGGCTGATGGGGGCTGGGCGTACCGAGTTAATGAAAGTGCTGTACGGTGCGTTACCGCGCAGCAGCGGCTACGTCACGCTCGATGGTCATGAAGTGGTGACGCGCTCACCGCAGGACGGCCTGGCGAACGGCATTGTGTATATCTCCGAAGACCGTAAACGCGATGGCCTGGTGCTCGGCATGTCGGTGAAAGAGAACATGTCGCTGACCGCGCTGCGCTATTTCAGCCGTACCGGCGGTAGCCTGAAACACAAAGACGAGCAGCAGGCGGTGGGTGATTTTATCCGTTTGTTTAACGTTAAGACGCCATCTATGGAGCAAGCCATCGGGCTGTTGTCCGGCGGTAACCAACAGAAAGTTGCCATCGCGCGTGGCCTGATGACGCGCCCGAAGGTGTTGATCCTCGATGAGCCAACGCGCGGCGTTGATGTAGGGGCAAAGAAAGAGATTTATCAGTTGATCAACCAATTTAAGGCCGATGGCCTGAGTATTATTCTGGTTTCGTCTGAGATGCCGGAAGTATTGGGGATGAGCGATCGCATTATTGTGATGCATGAAGGGCATCTCGGCGGTGAGTTTTCACGCGAGCAGGCCACCCAGGAAGTATTAATGGCTGCCGCTGTGGGCAAGCTTAACCGCGTGAACCTGGAGTAAAAAAGATGACAACCCAGTCTGTGGCGGGTCGCCGCTATTTCACTAAAGCATGGCTGCTGGAGCAAAAATCGCTGATTGCCCTGCTGGTGCTGATAGCGATTGTATCGACCATGAGCCCGAACTTTTTTACCGTCAATAACCTGTTCAACATCCTTCAGCAAACCTCCGTGAATGCGATCATGGCGGTTGGGATGACGCTGGTCATTTTAACGTCGGGGATCGACCTGTCCGTCGGTTCCTTGCTGGCGTTGACCGGCGCGGTCGCCGCGTCGATTGTCGGCATCGAAGTCAATGCGCTGGTGGCGGTTGCTGCCGCACTCGCATTAGGTGCCGCAATCGGGGCCGTTACTGGCGTTATTGTTGCCAAAGGGCGCGTACAGGCATTTATCGCCACTCTGGTGATGATGCTGCTGCTGCGTGGCGTAACGATGGTGTACACCAACGGTAGCCCGGTAAACACCGGGTTTACGGATAACGCCGATGTCTTTGGCTGGTTCGGTATTGGCCGCCCACTGGGGATTCCTACGCCGGTGTGGATCATGGCGATTGTCTTCCTGGCTGCCTGGTACATGCTGCACCACACGCGTCTGGGCCGTTATATTTATGCGCTGGGCGGTAACGAGGCGGCAACGCGTCTTTCCGGCATTAGCGTGAATAAAGTTAAAATTATCGTCTACTCTTTGTGCGGGTTATTGTCGGCGCTGGCGGGCATTATTGAAGTGGCGCGTCTCTCCTCGGCACAACCAACGGCGGGGACGGGCTACGAGCTGGATGCCATTGCGGCGGTCGTGCTGGGCGGTACTAGCCTCGCGGGCGGTAAGGGGCGTATCGTCGGTACGCTTATCGGTGCGCTGATTCTTGGTTTTCTGAACAATGGCTTGAATTTGTTAGGTGTTTCTTCTTATTACCAGATGATCGTGAAAGCAGTGGTGATTTTGCTGGCGGTGCTGGTGGACAACAAAAAGCAGTAACTAACGACACTACAGGACATCTTAGATATGAACATGAAAAAACTGGCTACCCTGGTTTCTGCGGTTGCGCTGAGCGCCACCGTAAGTGCGAACGCAATGGCGAAAGACACTATTGCGCTGGTTATCTCAACGCTCAATAACCCGTTCTTTGTTTCCCTGAAAGATGGTGCACAGAAAGAAGCCGATAAACTGGGTTACAACCTGGTGGTTCTGGATTCACAGAACAACCCGGCGAAGGAGCTGGCTAACGTTCAGGATTTAACCGTTCGTGGTACTAAAATTCTGCTGATCAACCCAACGGATTCCGACGCTGTGGGTAACGCTATCAAGATGGCTAACCAGGCGAAAATTCCGGTTATTACCCTTGACCGTGTCGCATCTAAAGGTGAAGTAGTCAGCCATATCGCGTCCGATAACGTACTTGGCGGCAAAATCGCTGGCGACTACATTGCCAAGAAAGAAGGCGAAGGCGCTAAAGTTATTGAATTGCAGGGGATTGCCGGGACATCTGCCGCCCGTGAGCGTGGCGAAGGCTTCCAGCAGGCGGTTGCCGCACATAAATTCAATGTACTGGCTAGCCAGCCAGCAGACTTTGACCGCACAAAGGGCCTGAACGTGATGCAGAACCTGCTGACCGCGCACCCAGATGTGAAAGCCGTATTCGCACAGAACGATGAAATGGCGCTGGGCGCACTGCGTGCGCTGCAAACTGCCGGTAAATCTGACGTGATGGTGGTGGGCTTTGACGGTACGCCAGATGGCGAAAAAGCGGTTAAGGACGGCAAGCTGGCGGCGACCATCGCTCAGTTACCTGACCAGATCGGCGCGAAAGGTGTTGAAACCGCAGACAAAGTTCTGAAAGGCGAAAAAGTACAGGCTAAATATCCTGTTGACCTGAAGCTGGTTATCAAGCAGTAATAAGGCGAATGCGATTCAGGCTCTCACAGCCTGAGGGACAACATCTATAAGATAAAGCAGGGCACGCGCCGCCGGTTTATCGGTGGCGCATCTTAATGGACACTCTGAAAATGAAAACCGCAGGTAAACTCGTCGTCCTGGGCAGCATTAATGCCGATCACATTCTCAATCTTGAATCTTTCCCAACGCCTGGCGAAACCGTCACCGGTAACCATTATCAAGTTGCTTTTGGCGGCAAAGGCGCTAACCAGGCGGTCGCCGCTGGGCGTAGCGGCGCGGATATCGCGTTTATTGCCTGTACTGGCGATGATGATATTGGCGAACGTATCCGTAAACAGCTAGAAACCGACCGCATTGACATTGCGCCAGTGAGCGCCGTTGCCGGTGAATCCACGGGCGTCGCGCTGATTTTTGTTAATGGCGAAGGCGAAAACGTCATTGGTATCCACGCGGGTGCGAATGCGGCGCTCTCGACAACATTGGTTGAAGCTCAGCGTGAGAGAATTGCTCAAGCCAGTGCACTGCTGATGCAGTTGGAATCGCCGTTAGACAGCGTCCTGCTGGCTGCGCAAATCGCTCACCAGAATCACACTACTGTCGTGTTAAACCCAGCACCGGCGCGCGAACTATCGGATGAACTGCTGGCGCTGGTGGATATCATCACTCCGAACGAAACGGAAGCAGAGAAGCTGACCGGCGTGCGGGTTGAAAATGACGATGACGCAGCGAAAGCGGCGCAAGTGCTGCATGATAAGGGCATTGATACTGTCATTATTACTCTCGGTAGCCGTGGCGTATGGGCCAGCGTTAAAGGCGAAGGCCGCCGCGTAGCGGGTTTTAGAGTGCCGGCTATCGACACTATTGCCGCCGGGGATACCTTTAATGGCGCGCTGATGACCGTGCTGCTGGAAGAGACCCCTCTGGCCGATGCGCTGCGTTTTGCTCATGCGGCTGCGGCTATCGCTGTAACACGCAAAGGGGCACAGCCTTCTGTTCCCTGGCGTGAAGAGATCGACGATTTTTTACGTCAACAGGGGTAATGCTTGGCCACGATGAAGGATGTTGCTCGCCTGGCGGGCGTTTCCACCTCCACGGTATCTCACGTCATTAATAAAGACCGGTATGTCAGTGATGCCATTACCGAGAAAGTTGATGCGGCAATCAAAAGCCTCAACTACGCGCCATCTGCATTGGCGCGTAGCCTCAAACTTAATCAGACCCATACCATTGGAATGCTGATCACCGCCAGTACCAACCCGTTTTACTCTGAGCTGGTGCGCGGTGTGGAACGTAGCTGCTTTGAGCGCGGTTACAGCCTGGTGTTATGCAATACCGAAGGCGACGAACAGCGAATGAACCGCAACCTGGAGACGCTGATGCAAAAACGCGTCGATGGGCTGCTCCTGCTGTGTACGGAAACGCACCAGCCGTCGCTGGAGATTATGCAGCGCTATCCTTCTATACCTTCAGTGATGATGGACTGGGCGCCGTTCGACGGCGACAGCGATCTGATTCAGGACAATTCGCTGCTGGGCGGCGATATGGCGACGCGTTATTTAATTGAGAAAGGTTATACGCGCATTGCGTGTATTGCCGGGCCACTGGATAAAACTCCCGCGCGCCTGCGCCTGGAAGGGTATCGAGAGGCGATGCAACATGCTCGGCTACCTATTCCTGATGGCTACGAAATCACCAGTAACTTTGAATTCGGCGGTGGTCTGGAGGCGATGCAACAACTGTTGGCGCATCCGGTGCGTCCAGACGCGGTATTCGTCGGCAATGACGCGATGGCGGTTGGTGTCTACCAGGCGTTATATCAGGCGGGGCTGCGTATCCCGCAGGATATGGCGGTGATTGGTTACGATGATATTGAACTGGCGCGCTATATGACGCCGCCGCTAACGACAATCCATCAACCGAAAGATGAACTGGGTGAACTGGCTATTGATGTATTGATCCATCGTATTGCCCAGCCCGGACAAAAACAGCAGCGTATGCAGTTGACGCCCGAGCTGGTGGTTCGCGGTTCCGTTTAAGGCTAGTGCTTTTCTTTAATTAGGTTTCGGCCATCTTTTGCTTTTAATAGCATAAACACTAACGCCGATATCACCGTGATAACGCCCATGGTGATAAAGGTGTAGTGGAACTGATCGATAGTCGTCGCCCCTTGTAGGCTCTGATACGAGCGAAGCACCGCAGCGCTGATAGCCACCCCAAGGCTTATCGACAATTGCTGCGTAACGGCGAGCAGGCTATTGCCGCCGCTGGCGTTGTCGTCAGTCAGGTCAGCCAGCGTAATGGTGTTCATCGAGGTGAACTGCGTAGACATCGCCATCCCCAGCACAAACAGCGGCAGAATCAGCATCCATACCGGCATGGCCGGGGACTGCATTGAAAACTGTGCAATCATCAAACCAATAAACAGCGTGATACCCACTAATGTTTTTCGATAGCCAAAACGGCGTAGCACTTGGGTGACGGTAGATTTCGCCACTATCGAACCTATTGCGGTGGGAGCCATCATGCATCCGGCGATCAACGCTGGGTAGCCAAAGCCAACCTGGAGCATCAGTGGCATTAAAAACGGCACACAGCCAGTGCCCAGACGCGTCGCCAGATTGCCGGCGATCCCCACCGAAAACGTGCGGGTCTTAAATAATGAGAGTGAGATCAGCGGGGTAGGATGTTTGCGCGCATGGCGAATATAAGCAAGCAGCAGGATAATGCTGAACAACACCACCATTAACGCTACCCAGCCAGAGATAATTTGCTCGCCGAGCAGCTCCATACCAATAGAGAACAGCACCAGGCTTAAACCAAACAGAAAGAATCCAGCTAAATCGAAGCGCCGACGCGGAGTGGTAAAGTTTGGCATATATTTGCGGGCGTACAGCATACCCACCACGCCAATCGGAATGTTAATCAGGAAAATCCAGTGCCAACTGGCCCAGGTAACGAAAACACCGCCTAACACTGGGCCAAGAATTGGCCCTATCAGCCCAGGCATGGTGACGAAGTTAAGCACCGGCAGTAGCTCACTGCGCGGGTAGGCGCGCAGTAACGCCAAACGGGCGACGGGCATCATCATCGCGCCGCCAACCCCCTGAATAATACGAAAGACAACCAACTCGCCTAACGAGGTCGATAGCGCGCAGGCCAATGAGCCTAGCGTGAACAAGCTCACCGCCAACATAAAGACACGCCGAGTCCCGAAGCGGTCAGCCAACCAACCGCTTACCGGAATCAGCATCGCCACCGTGAGGGTGTAGCTAATAATGGCGGACTGCATCGCTAGCGGGGAACGATTAAGGCTGTGTGCAATCGCCGGAAGGGCGGTATTCAGTATGGTGGCGTCCAGCGCCTGCATAAAGAAGGCCATGGCGGCTATCCACGGTAGCCCCGCCATGCTGCGCGCTTTAATCTCTGTCATTCGCTGTCCTTTATTCAGCAGCCCGAATATGTGGAGCATTCAATAAAGCCTGGCAGGCAATCAACGCTTGCTGACCATCACCTTCCTGAATGGCATCGACAATGGCCTGGTGGTTTGCCAGTTCAATAACTTCATCCTCTGTAATAGAGGTAAAGTAGGTGTGATACACCGAATGGAAGAGTTTGGCGAACGAGGTCAGGAACGGGTTGGCACTCATTTCATAGATGTGCTCATGCCAGGAGGTGTCGATATCAATCCAACGCTCGCGGTCGAACTCGTTTTCCAGCGTAGCCATCTCTTCCATTAATGTATTGAGATGCGCTTTCTGTTCGGCTG
Organism: Kluyvera sp.; assembly: GCA_051656825.1. Lineage (GTDB taxonomy): Bacteria > Pseudomonadota > Gammaproteobacteria > Enterobacterales > Enterobacteriaceae > Kluyvera. The sequence continues at coordinate 34 of JBOFJM010000287.1, read as the reverse complement.
TGCCCAGTGTTGCTGCTAACAGACAAGCCTGGGG
>JBOFJM010000286.1:0-3845 GCA_051656825.1 Kluyvera sp. | reverse complement strand
ATGGCGGCGTAAACGCCTTATCCGGCCTACATGTTGCGTTTGAAGGCCCGATAAGCGGAGCGCCATCGGGCATTGGGCAGTGCATTGCCGGATGGCGGCGTAAACGCCTTATCCGGCCTACATGTTGTATTTGTAGGCCCGATAAGCGGAGCGCCATCGGGCATTGGAGCGAGATTAACGCAGGATTTTCTTCTCGGCTAAGTCGAGTGCGAAGTAGCTGAAGATAAGGTCTGCGCCCGCGCGTTTAATCGCGCCAAGACTTTCCAGAACCACTTTTTCTTCGTCAATTGCGCCAGCCTGAGCGGCGAATTTGATCATCGCGTATTCACCGCTGACCTGATATGCGCCAATCGGGAGTTCGGTGCGCTCGCGCAGATCGCGCAGAATATCAAGGTACGCACCCGCTGGTTTCACCATCAGGCAGTCTGCGCCCTGGGCTTCGTCGAGCAGTGACTCGCGAATTGCCTCGCGGCGGTTCATCGGGTTCATCTGATAGGTTTTACGATCGCCTTTCAGCGCGGTTCCCGCAGCTTCACGGAACGGGCCGTAGAACGATGAGGCAAATTTAGTGGAGTAGGACATGATGGCGGTGTCGGTGAAACCTGCCGCGTCCAGCGCCTGGCGAATCGCCTGCACCTGGCCGTCCATTGCCGCAGAAGGGGCGATAAAGTCAGCGCCCGCAGCGGCAGCCACGACAGCCTGTTTGCCCAGGTTGGCAAGAGTCAGATCGTTATCAACCCCGTGCTCGCAGAGCACTCCGCAGTGGCCGTGAGAGGTGTATTCGCAGAAGCAGGTATCGGACATGACAATCATTTCCGGCACGGTTTGCTTGCAGATGCGCGACATGCGCGCCACCAGACCGTCTTCTTTCCAGGCATCGCTGCCGGTGTCATCGGTGTGGTGGGAGATACCGAAAGTCATTACCGAGCGAATACCGGCGTTGGCGATGCGTTCAATTTCACGCGCCAGATGCTTCTCTGGGATGCGCATCACGCCCGGCATGGCCTCAATGGCTTTGTAATCGTTGATTTCTTCTTCAACAAAGATCGGCAACACCAGGTCGTTTAAGCTTAGTGTTGTCTCTTCAAACATAGCGCGCAGCGCAGCAGATTTGCGCAGGCGGCGGGGGCGATGGAGTAAGTCTGTCATGGTATGCCTGATGTTTGTGAAACAAGGACGTCTATTGTAACCGAATCAGAGCGAGGATGTTTTACTAAAGTGGTGGTTATGGCTGGGGTAGATAGATAATCCTGATTGGGTGTAGATAAGAATTTACTTAACCCTTTTTTCCTGGGAAGAATAATTAATATTTATTCTTTGTTCTGAATATATATATTATTGAGGTATCTTTTTTATATATTAAGTTTATTTATCATCTGACACGTTTTTTGTGAGGTTTTTACTGGATTTGTGGCTGGTTTTTTCTATTATACAGAACGGATTTTGGTGAATCTTAAACACGCAGAGGCGCAGTTGCTCTGTATTTCTATTGGAATAATACCCGTCATAAAGATGGGCTTGTTGCACGGATTGCATATATGCCCTATTCAAGTAAACCGCTTAGTGAGTTTTATACTCTCGATAAGCATCTGTCTTCTTGCGGCGTCCGTTTTACGCTGTCGTCAGGGGAGTGTGTGCTGCCCGCCGAGAGTTCGCTTAAAGAGATGACGGTGGTGCTACAAAAAGGTGCGCTTATGCTGCACCGTACGCATCACGATGTCCTGTGTGGCCTGGTCTCAGGGCCTGCGATATTTGGTCTCGCTGCGGCGGTGAACCCTATTCTCAATGACTATTCCCTGAAAGCGGAAACGGAGTGCCGGGGGTATTATTTACCGGCAAAAGAGGCGTTGCAGTGCCTGGAACGTTATCAATTATGGCGAGAAGCCTTTTATTGGATGACCTGGCAAACACGCATGTTAGAGCTGCGTGATAAGCAGTTGATTGGCGCTAATAATTATCATCAGATTCGTTCAACGTTATTAATGATGATGAATTGGGATGAGGGGGTTCGGGCGCGAATTGGTGTGCTGCATTACATTCAGCAACGTACACGTATTTCTCGTTCAGTGATTGCAGAGGTGCTCTCTGCGCTGCGCAAAGGCGGCTATATCGAAATGGAAAAAGGCAAACTCGTGGCGATAACGCGTTTGCCTTATGACTATTAAGAGGCCGGAACTATTGCTGCTTTATTGCCGCTCAATTCGCTAACCAGGTCATTTATTCCGTCGCTCATATTCACGAAACGGGTAAGCGGCGAGCGTGTGATGACGACAAAAGCACCGACGTTAGACTGCGGGTTCATCGCCATATAGGTGATGAATCCGCCGCCGCCGGTTTTTTGGATAATCCCAGGTCGGCCATTTTTCGGTGCCATATATACCCATCCCAGGCCTAGCGCGTCCGCATGGCCTGGCACGTCCATTCCTATCACGCGGGTCAACTGGTTGCGTTTGTATACCAGCGTTTGCATGCGGTCGGCCTGGTTACTGCGGTGATAGAAATCAGAAGAAAGATACTGCTGCATCCAGCGCATCATATCGCCCGGCGTCGAATAAACACCGCCGCTGCCCATTGCCGCCAGGGTGTTATTGCACGGACTCGCGCCTTTCTCGGCCACCATCAAGCGGCCACATTGGTCTGGCGATGGGGTAAAGGTGGTGTCTTTCATCCCCAGCGGGCGGGTGATTTGTTCTTCAAATAACTGTGGGTAGGGTTTGCCTGCCGCATTGCCCAGCGCATCGGCGAGCAGGTCGAACGCCAGGTTGGAATAGCTAGCCTGTGAACCGGGGGCGGCGTGTAGTTTTGCCGTCGAGAGATAGCTCCAGCGCTGCGATTGCGTTGGCCAGACAAATACCGGGCGATGCGCCGCGCCGCCGGGTTGTTCGCGAGGCAGGGCGCTGGTGTGCGTTGCCAGATTCACCAAAGTTATGGGTGTGCCGTTGTAAGTGGGGACGCGTGCGCCCGCTGGTGCATATTTGCTGAGCCGATCGTCAAGTTTTACCACGCCCTGGTCGAGCAATTTCACCAGCATTTCGCTGGTCATCAGTTTGCTCAGTGACGCGATGCGGATAACGGAGTCGAGCTGCGGGTGGACGTTGTTGCCTGGGCGGGTTTCGCCAAAGCTACGGAACACGCGCTGGTTGCCATCAATTACCACTAGCGCCATGCCGGTTGCGCCGCTGCCGTAGTAAATATGATTGGCGTAACGGTCAACAATATCGGACGCAAACGCCGGGCTGGTAATAGGCTGAGCGGCCTGCACCGAGCTCAATGACGCCACGCAGAGCGCGGCAGAAAAAAGCAGACTACGTTTCAACGGAGGCATCCATGAATTGAAGTGGGAAAGTATCGGGTATTTATACTAGAAATAGATCGAATCGGCATTAGTCGCAGTGCTATTAAGCGCAATGATCGTGGGAAAAACGTAACCGAGAGTAAACGCGATGATTATTCACCAGGATGATTGCAGACTTCTGTGATCCGGCGCGTATGATATTGACGGGTAACGACTGGCGAACTCTAAGCGTATTTTTGGGTCTGATTGCGCAGTTACATTGCTTAATATCTGTTTACGGTAAAAATAATCCGTGGCGGTATTCTATTGTTACAGCACAAGGTATACACCATTCTTCGCGCCTGACGCTGGCGTGTCGTCTGGCGTGGAAGAATCATAAGAAGTTAGCAGGAGAGCTTCATGTTTAAGTCTTTTTTCCCCAAGCCGGGGCCATTTTTTCTCTCAGCGTTTATTTGGGCTGTTATCGCCGTCATTTTCTGGCAGGCAGGCGGCGGCGACTGGCTGCTGCGTCTGACCGGTGCGAGCAATGATGTACCGATTAGCGCTGCCC
>JBOFJM010000285.1:0-1879 GCA_051656825.1 Kluyvera sp. | reverse complement strand
AAAAATAGCCTGCGTGGTGGCTTCCAGTTTCGCCTGCTGCCCTTCTGATGCTCGGCGAAATCGTTTACCATGAGCTTAAATGCTTTCCACGGACACAGTTAACGCTATGCAAGAGACTTCAAGCGCGCCGGGATTCCTGTTTCACGACTATGAAACGTTCGGAACCAGCCCTTCCCTCGACAGACCCGCGCAATTCGCCGCCATCCGTACCGACAAGGATTTCACAATTATCGGTGAGCCTGAGGTCTTTTACTGCAAACCGGCGGATGATTACCTGCCACAGCCCGAAGCCGTCCTGATAACCGGCATTACGCCGCAGGAAGCACGGGCAAAAGGTGACCACGAAGCCGCTTTCGCCAAACGCATTCACGATATTTTTACCGTGCCGGAAACGTGCGTCGTCGGCTACAACAACGTGCGCTTTGATGATGAAGTGACGCGCAACATTTTCTATCGTAACTTTTACGACCCTTACGCCTGGAGCTGGCAAAACCGTAACTCGCGCTGGGATCTGCTCGATGTGATGCGCGCCTGTTACGCACTGCGCCCGCAGGGGATTGTCTGGCCGGAAAACGACGACGGGCTGCCGAGCTTCCGTCTGGAGCATTTGACCAAAGCCAACGGCATTGAGCACAGCAACGCCCACGATGCGATGGCCGACGTGTACGCCACCATTGCGATGGCGAAGCTGGTCAAAACGCAGCAACCAAAGCTGTTTGATTATCTCTATACTTATCGCGGCAAGAACAAGCTGATGACCCTGATTGATGTGCCGCAGATGAAACCGCTGGTGCATGTTTCAGGGATGTTTGGCGCATGGCGCGGCAATACAAGCTGGGTTGCGCCGCTTGCCTGGCACCCGGATAACCGCAACGCGGTGATTATGGTTGATCTCGCCGGAGATATGTCTCCACTGCTGGAGCTGGACGCCGACACCCTGCGCGAGCGGTTATACACCGCTAAATCCGATCTTGGCGATAATTCGCCGGTTCCCATCAAACTGGTGCATCTGAAGAAATGCCCGGTACTGGCGCAGGCCAATACGCTGCGCCCTGAAGATGCCGACCGCCTAGGCATTAATCGCCAGCAGTGTCTGGACAACCTCAAACAATTGCGTGAAAACCCACAGGTTCGCGAGAAAGTTGTGGCTATCTTCGCCGAAGCGGAGCCGTTCGTGCCGTCAGATAACGTCGATGCACAGCTGTATAATGGCTTCTTTAGTGACGCTGACCGCTCCGCGATGAAAATCGTGCTGGAGACAGAGCCTCGTAACCTTCCCGCGCTGGATATCACCTTTGCCGACAAGCGCATTGAACGTCTGCTGTTTAACTATCGGGCGCGTAACTTCCCCGGCACGTTGGACGAACGCGAGCAACAGCGCTGGCTGGAGCACCGTCGGCAGATTTTCACACCGGAATTTTTACAGGCTTACGTCCAGGAACTGGAAACGCTGTACGGGCAATACGAAGGAAATAACGAGAAACTAGCGTTACTGAAAGCACTATATCAGTACGCGCGAGAGATTGTCTGAGGACAAGAACTACGCGCCCCGCACTCACGGGGCGCGGGGTATCAGGCTTTCTGCACCGTAATGCTCCAGGCAGCATCACCGGCCTGTTGGAAATCAGTGACGGTATAACCCTCTTCTGCCGCCCACTGTGGAATGGCTTCCGTTGCCTGGGTACAGTCAAATTCAATCACCAGTTGGTCACCGTTCGACAATTCAGCCATTGCGGCCTTCGCTTCAATCAGCGGGAACGGGCAAACCTGCGTCACCACATCCAGTTTTTTCACTACCATTTTTAACTCCTTAAGCCGTTGCGGTTTTCAGTTTGGCTTGCCGCTGCGGGCGAACATACAACATCCACGACGCGCACCA
>JBOFJM010000284.1:0-3877 GCA_051656825.1 Kluyvera sp. | reverse complement strand
TTACCGGCATAAGAGCTTTGAATCGCATTCAGACGAGCTGTTTCAGCCGTACCTTGCACCAGCCCTTGAGCCGTCAGGCCGAACAGGTTAGTGACCAGCACGCCGACCAGTGCCGCAATCAGCGTGGTGAACAGCAGTGTGCCGATAGTCAGAATACTGATTTTACCCAGTTGGGAGGCGTTATGCAGACGGGCCACTGCGCTCAGAATAGAGGCGAAGACCAGCGGCATCACGATCATTTGCAACAGTTGTACATAGCCGTTACCGACCACGTTAAACCACCGGATAGAGTCTTTCAGCACCTGGCTGTCAGAGCCGTAGATAAGCTGTAAGGCGAAGCCAAAGACCACACCAATAACCAGACCAACCAGCACTTTTTTTGCCAGACTCCACTGTTTGTGGCGCGTTTGCGCCAGGCCAAACAGCAGTACCACGAACACAATCACGTTCGCTATTAATGGAAGGTTCATCCCCGTTCTCCTGAAGTATTATCCACACCGTCCGGCACGGTATTACGGTGCTGTGGCGTGTGTTTTTATAGGTCAAATCTGAATAGATTTGCCTGGATGTGAGAAGGTTAACAGAACTCGAATAGTACGCTTATATCCAAATGGAATGGGTTATGCCAAAAATGTGATTTGCGCCGAATTATTGCTCAACCCGCCGATTGATTAAGCGGTTGAAGTCAGTTTGTAGTGCATTGATCATTGAAGATGACCAACGTATGGCGCTGTTTTCTGGCATTGACTGCGGCATAAACAGCGCGTAGGCAAACAGCGCCATACACAATACACGCTCTAACTGGTTGCCTTTGCGCGGCGCGAGAATAGGCAAACGGAAGCGCCAGCGGCAGGGCCAGAGCAGCGGTACGCCAGCGGGCGTCAGCATATCGGCAAGAATATGGCTTAAATAGCCCAACACCATGCCCTGCAAGGCATCGGCAGGGATAATCCAGCTTTCAGGGACTTTGAGATAAAACAGGGTCAGCGCCGCGAATACGGCCAACAGGCTATGAGTAAAGCCCCGATGGCCGCACATGCGGGCTATTGGCTTAGAAAGCCAGCTTAGCCGCTGCCCCAGCAGTGAACGCGGGTGGTCGATATCAGGAAGTAGGCAGGTCAATATCGCCGATGGCACAATGTGCCACCAGTCTCCGTGCGCCAGTACAGGCGTCAGCTCGGCATTTTTAGCAAATACCGCACAGGCGATAGAAAAGAGCAGATGACCTTCCGCCGTCATGATAAAACCCATTATTCTGTAGATTCATACAGTATAGGGTTTTTATACAGTAGGCGGAAGAGGTTACAGTGTAACTCTTTGTCAAAATTTATCTCGCCAGCCAGCCACCATCAACCGCGACGGTATAACCATTGATATAGTCAGACGCAGAGGACGCGAGGAAGACGACTGGGCCTTTGAGATCTTCCGGTGTGCCCCAGCGGTTAGCGGGGATACGGTCGAGTATTTCTTTACTGCGCTCGGCATCATCACGCAACTGCTGGGTGTTGTTCGTCGCCATATAGCCTGGCGCGATGGCATTCACATTGATGTTATGTTGCGCCCATTCATTCGCCAGCAGACGGGTGATACCTAATACGCCGCTTTTTGAGGCGGTGTAGGATGGCACACGAATCCCGCCCTGAAAAGAGAGCATCGAAGCGATATTGATAATTTTTCCGCCGCTGCCCTGGTGCAGGAACTGCTTCGCCACTGCTTGTGAAAGAAAGAACACGGATTTGAGGTTGAGGTTCATCACGTCATCCCAATCTTTTTCGCTAAAAGCGAGCGCATCTTCACGGCGAATGGTCCCGGCATTGTTGACCAGAATATCAATACGCCCCGCAGCGGCGATTGCCGCAGGGACTATATCCGCAATGCCATCAGGCTGGCTGAGATCGGCCTGAATCGCGAATAACCGGCGGCCTAGCGCCTGCACTTTATCGGCTGTTTCCTGCGGAATACGGCGGCTCACGCTGACGATATCGCATCCGGCTTCCGCCAGACCCAGCGCCATTCCTTGCCCCAAACCTTTATCACACCCGGTAACGAGCGCCACTTTACCTTGTAGATTGAATGCGTTGAGAATCATATCGACCCCTGTATGTTGTTTTTTATCGTTATGACGTGACTGACAGGGATCAAGCATAGAAGGGAGTAACGAGAAATTCAAACAAAAATAAAACACCGTTTCATTTTTTGTGGTGTGATTGGCATTTGCGGGCACACGCAGTGCCCGCAGCAGAATTATCCGCACAGACTTTCGCGGGTAAGTTCTTCCAGCGACGCCAGTTTAACGTCGGCGAGGCTAAAGCGTGGGGCGAGTTGGCTTTCGGGGGCGGGTACGACGATGGAGCGCATACGCGCGGCTTTACTGGCAATCATGCCGTTTACCGAATCTTCCAGCGCAACACAGCACAGCGGGTCAACGCCAAGTTTAGCAGCGCAGTCGAGATAAACCTGCGGATGCGGTTTGCTGTAAGCCAGTGATTCCGCAGAGCAGAGCACATCAAACTGGTCACGCAAATCAAACATGGTCAGCACTTTATCCAGCATATGCAGCGGTGATGCAGACGCCAGACCGACCTTAAGTCCTTGTGATTTACACAGCGCCACGGCTTCGCGGACGCCCGGCAGCAGTGGACGAGTTTCCTCAACCAACACAATAACGCGGGTAATAATCCGTTCAACGACAGCAGCGCGGTCCGGGCCTTGCCATGGCTGTTGACCAAACCAGAGATCAACGACCAAATCGATACGTAAACCGCGCGTATCGGGAAGCTCATGGCGGCGCGAAAAATCAACGCCCAGTTCGCTGAGGATCTCGTGCTCACCGCGATCCCACAGTGGTTCGGAATCAATCAACAACCCATCCATGTCGAAAATGGCGGCGCGTATTTGACGCTCGGTGGACATAACTACCTCTCCTTTAGGGTAACGAATGCAGCAATGGTATATCATATCGCGCGTAAAGTCGGGCGAAAGTCACCCTCAGCAGGTAGACTTAACAAGCACGTAGCGACAGTGTATAGCCCATAAGGAAAGCGTCTTAACAAGGGGAACCCATGACGTATCAACAAGCTGGACGCATTGCCATCCTGAAGCGTATTACCGGGTGGGTGATTTTTATCCCGGCGCTGATATCTACGCTGATTTCGGTGCTCAAATTTATGTACGAGCACAGCGCGAAGCAACCGGGTATTGATGCCGTGATGATGGATTTTGTCCACGTGATGGTGGACATGATGCGTTTCAATACGCCATTTTTGAACTTTTTCTGGTACAACTCACCGCAGCCAGATTTCCAGAATGGGCTGAACATTATGTTCTGGATTATCTTTGCGCTGATATTTATCGCCCTGGCATTGCAGGATTCTGGCGCGCGGATGTCACGTCAGGCGAGGTTCTTACGTGAAGGGGTGAACGATCAGCTCATTCTTGAGAAAGCGAAAGGGGCGGAAGGTCTGAGCCGTGAAGCGCTGGAAGCGCGCGTTGAAGTGCCACACCATACTATTTTCGTGCAGTATTTCCCGCTGTACGTGCTGCCGGTTATCACCATCGTGATTGGCTATTTCGTATTGAAAGTCTTAGGGTTTCTCTAAAAAGAAATCAGCCCAGCGTGATGCTGGGCTGATTTTTACTCTGCTGAGATGGCGCGTGGTTTACCTTGTGGATCGACCGCGACATAGATAAACAGCGCTTCAGTCGCTTTATAGCGCTGACCAATCGGCTCTGACGAAACCTTTTTCACCCAGACTTCAATATTGATGGTTATTGAGGTATTACCGCGTTTCACACAACGTGCGTAGCAGCACACCACGTCGCCGACGGCGACAGGGCGCAGAAAGCTCATACCATCAACCCGCACGGTCACGACGCG